>DASXOI010000123.1:0-2647 GCA_036494375.1 Candidatus Udaeobacter sp. | reverse complement strand
GACTTCGCCGGTCAAATAAGCTCGCGCGCTCCATTCGTCGCCTGAGAAGTTCAATTCCACTGCACCGGTTTCGTCCTGGCGAAACAATTTGATCCCACGAGCGCGAAGTTGCTCAGCCCATTGTTCACTGATCCGTTCGTGCTCCGGAAACTCTCTTGAGGTCGCGATGATCAGGTGCGGTCGAACCGCATCGAGAAATGGAGGCGAGCCGGAAATTCCGGAGTAATGTTGGCCCTTCACGAGGATGTCGTTCTGCAGGTCGGGACTATTGCTCAATAATGCGCCTTCCGTTTGTGCGCCGTTATCTGACATGAACAAAACCGATAGGCCCGGCGCGCTGGATAACCGGATAACCAACGCTTGATCGTCCGCCGTCGCTCCTGCAAAGCCGCGGGGCGGAAACAAAATGTGTGCGATGACTTCGCAGGATAAATGAAAATTGTCTCCGGCGGCCATTTCAACACATTTGCGCCCTCCCAGTTCCGACACGATTCGGGACAGCCGTCGATGAATGAAGGAACGATCGGGTGCAGGGTTATCGATCACACGAACCCGTGGAAAATCGCTCAATAGTTGAGTGATACCACCGATGTGCTGCGAATCGCCATGGGTGAGTACCACCCCCGTGAGCCGATTCACGCCGGCCCAGTGGAGATACTGGCGCACGATGCGCTCATAACTGCGTTCGCTTCCGCAATCGATCAACCAGTCATGGCCATTCGCCCGGACGTGAGCGGCCGCGCCCGCGCCCAAGTCCAGCACCGTTATCTTTGCGGAGATCCGATTGCCCCAGTCAGGTTTACCAACATAAAAGTGTCCGCCGGGAATCTGCGCGAAGAGATGAACGATGCCTATGACTAGAGTGGCCAGTGCCCAGTTGGCATTGTTGAAAACAATAGCGACCCACGGCAGGAGCGGCGTCGCGATCAGCGACAGAAGCGCAACGGCGAGGACAAAGAATGCGATCGGAACAACGACGAGGTTTGCCAGAAAAGAAATCGGTGTGACAAGGTGGAAGTAGCAAAGAATCAACGGCAATGAACCAACCCAAGCCGCAAGCGACACAACTGCGCCACCGCAAAGCCATTGATAGCTGGAGTGCATCCATCGCCGTGGACCGCGCACCAGACTTTGCGGCAGAAAAGGATCCGGAGCCGCTCCCCGCTGGAAAATTCTGAACAAGGGATCCGCGAACAGCACAATTACTCCAACCACCGCGAAGGAAAGCTGGAACCCGGTGGAAAAGAGTTCATTAGTATTCCAGCAGAGAATGAAAAACGCCGCTGCCGCGAGGCTGTTTGGCAGAAATACTCGTCTTTCGAAAAAATAACTGCCGACGAGGATTGAAGCCATCACAGCAGCGCGCAACGCCGGGATATGCAGTCCCGTTACTGCAGCGTAGAAAAAGAGCGACGGAATGATGAATACCGCTGCGCGCTTGCGTGGCAGGCGTGCGATCGCAGCGAGCACCCACAAGAGCGCCGCCACAATTCCTACGTGCAAGCCGGCGACCGCGAAAAGATGAATCGTGCCGGTTTGCTGAAACGGCTCCTCAATGTCCTCCGGAGTGTCGTGCCGAATGCCAAGCACGATCCCACTAATGAAACTTTTTACCTCGGGCGAATTGTTCAGGCCGCGGCACAACGCGTTTTGCATCCACGTGCGAGAAGCTTGTGCCACGCGCAGCACCGGATTGCCGCCGCCATGGCGGATCAAGGTGCCGTCCTCTGGATAACGGACGAAGAGGATTCGACGGACATCATGCCGCGCTAGATAGGCGCGCATATCGAATTCGCCGGGGTTTCGTGGCGGCGCGATCGGTTCCGCAGTTCCAAAAAGTTTCAGTTCATCGCCGAACTCCGGCGCGCTTTTCCAACGAATCTGCCAAACCGCGCGCGTGGATTCGGCTTTGCCCTCGAGTTCAATTGATTTCAGCCTGAGCAGAAAGGTTGCGAATCCACCGGACGAAAACTTCGGCTCAGTGATTACGCATCCCACTGCTGTGACCACGCGCGGGCGCTCGCCAAGTTTGACCGCGAGTTGCTGGCCTGCGGTGTTCGTTGTCGCAAATTTGTGCAGCACGAAAAAACCAGCGGCGATAATTAGATATGTCGCAGCCAATTTCGGCCAGCAGAGCGCGATCAGGATGCAGATCCCGAAAACTATCCCGGCTGAAGTAAGCGCGGTAGGTGGAAGCGGAACAATCTCCGCCAGGCTAATTCCGACCACAGCCATCAACGCCAGACCAACAAACGGCTGACGCGGCGCGCTGAGCAGCTTCATCTACTTGCAGTTTTCGCTTATCGCGCGTTGGCAGCGCAAGCCGCAATGTGTTTGCACGCACGTCGGTGCCGCAAGGAGGGACGATCTCCAGATCGCCCGGCGCGGACTCTAGACCGCCGCTCCTTGGCACGATTGCTTGCACCGGTAGCGCGCCGTAATTTCTCACGTGCAGGACCTATTCGGGGAAGCGCAGGAGATTGAAACTGTAAATACCGCTGCGCCGCTCGCCGCGCGGATGCGCCCGCGCTCGCTCGAGGAATTTGTCGGCCAGAAACACATTCTTGGGCCCGGCAAACTTTTGCGCCGAGCGATTGAAGCTGATCGTCTGCCCTCGGTGATTTTCTACGGACCGCCCGGCAGCGGA
>DASXOI010000122.1:0-2428 GCA_036494375.1 Candidatus Udaeobacter sp. | reverse complement strand
CCTGTCGATTGCAACTGCGTGAGATCGAAGTGCGCGAGCTTTCCGTAATCCGCAAATTTGTTGATGCGAAAGTAAACTGATTTGTCGTCGGCCTGATAACCCAACCCTTTTGAGATCAGCGCACCGATCATCTCGATCATTCGGTCGATGTAACGTTGGTCGGTCGCAGCCGGATATTCGTCTGCTCGCTTGATCCGCAACGTCTGAGCGTCTTCGAAGAACGCGTCTTTAAATTGTTCTGTGAACTTTTGCAGCGGAACGGCGGCTTCGCGCGCACCGCGAATGGTCTTGTCCTCCACATCCGTGATATTCATCACGCGATGCACGTTGTAGCCGCGCAGTTCCAAGTGCCGCTGAAGCAGATCTTCGAAGATGTAGGCACGGAAATTTCCAATGTGCGCCCGGCTGTACACGGTCGGCCCGCACGTGTACATTCTGATTGGACGGGTGCTCGGATCGCGTGGCTCGAATGTCTCAATCTCGCGCGAGTAGGTGTTAAAAAACTGCAGCGGCATTTAGCTTGGTAGGGACGGACTGCCGGGCCGTCCATCGATTTTTCGGCGCGCCCGGCGGTCGCGCCCTACCAATTCGACTGTGGCGATCGCGATTGCGGCGATGCCTTCGCCTTGCCCGATTGGACCGAGCTTTTCGTTCGTCGTGGCTTTCACGCCTACGTCGGCTTCGCTCACACCGATTGCTGCCGCAATTTCTTGTCGCATCGCTGGAACATGCGGCGCGAGTTTGGGTGCCTCGGCAATCACCGTCGCGTCAACATTGATGACCCGCGCGTTTCTTTCGTTTAGCAAATTGCTGACACGCTTCAAAATTTCGATGCTGCTGATGCCGCGAATCGAGTCGTCGGTGTTTGGAAAATGCTGGCCAATGTCGCCGGCACCGATCGCGCCAAGCAGCGCGTCGGCGATCGCGTGCGAGAGAACGTCGGCGTCTGAGTGTCCCTCCAGTCCGCGTGGGTGCGCGATTTCGACTCCGCCTAATATCAGTTTCAGTCCGTCGGCGAAACGATGGATGTCGTAACCGATGCCGGACCGGATCATGAGAGGAATGTCGAATGCCGAATGCCGAATGCCGAACGAATGACGAAATCCGAATGACGAGAATAGCTCGGTAGGCCATTCGTTATTAGAGCATTTGTGCTTCCTTCGTGATCCGTCATTCGAGCTTCGTCATTCATCACAGTTTCAAATCGATCAGACCGTTTGACGCGACGATGCTGTATTTGTCTTTCATGTTCTCGCGTGGGCGAAGATCGACAGTTCCACCGGCGTTTTCAACCAGGAGCGAACCGGCGGCGATGTCCCACAAGCTGATTCCCGTTTCAACGTATGCGTCGAATCGTCCGCACGCCACGTATGCCATGTCGAGCGCCGCGCTGCCGAGCACGCGGCATTTGCGCACGCGATGGATCATTTGCTGAAGCAGTGGGAAATTCGTATTAATCGTCTCTCCGGTTTTTGCTAGCCCGATAGAAATCACGGCTTCGGCGAGGTCCGCTCGATCGCTCACATGAATCGGAGCTCCGTTCAATTTCGAAACCTCGCCTCGTTGTCCGGTCCACATCTCGCCACGAACGGGATCGTAAATCACGCCAATGACGATCTGCTTGTGCAGGCGCAGCGCTATGGAAACGCAAAAATGAGGGATGCCATAGAAATAATTCACCGTTCCATCCAGCGGATCGACGATCCATTGATAGTCGCTGGACTGATCTCCTACGACTCCTTCTTCGCCGTAAAGCGCGTGCTCGGGAAATTCTTCGAGAAGCAATTTGCCAATTAATTCCTGTGCCTGGACATCGATCTCCAATTTGATGTCGTGCGCCGCCATCGACTTAACGCGCAGCTGTCGCTGAAAATTTTCGCGCAATAATTTACCGGCAGCGCGGACGGCGTTCTCCGCTGCATCGAGATAAGACTTCATCGGGAAGGATTACGTCGCACAAAGAATACAAAGTGCACGATGGAATTGAACTGCTGCAAGCGACCGACCAATTTCGGGATCTGTATTCTCTAATTAACACTGGGCTTCAGCCCGGTGCGCTACTCGATGAGAACCGCGAGCCGTTTCAACGGCTTAATGAAGGCAAACCAAGCCGTTAAAACGGTTAATCAAGGAAGTGCCGCGACTGCACCCGGCTAAAGCCAGGTGTTAATCACAACAAAAAAACCGGGAGGAAAATAAATTCTCCTCCCGGGTTGAATTTAGGGTTGTGACCCCGAAGAATTTCGGGGCCGTTAATACAGCGACGGGCTTAATGCCTCTTTTTCTTCGCTGTTTTTTTCTTTGCTGCTTTTTTCTTTGCCATCGACTAATTCCCCCCTTTCAATCCGCAACGCGCGGGGCATTGTGAAGAGTTGGGAATGACTTCACTTATGTGCGTTCAGTAATCATCACATTTTTTTTGTCAAAC
>DASXOI010000121.1:0-2605 GCA_036494375.1 Candidatus Udaeobacter sp. | reverse complement strand
GAATTTCCGGAGCGCTTGAGCGGAGACATCGCGGCAACGCGCGATCGTGACGTGCGGATGCCACGGACGAAGCTCTGGTTCGATACCAACTGCCAACGCGGCTTCCTGCACCCGCTTGTGAATTTGGAACAGATGCGGGTGCGCTTTGCCGACGCCGATCCAGATAATTTTCGGCGCGCCTTTTGAGGAGAAGGTACCAACGCCATTCACACGCAGGAAAAACGCGCCGAACCCGATCGCGCTGAGTCTTTCCCGCAGCTTGACTTCAACATCTTTCGGTACGCCTTTGAAAAAACCGAGCGTCAGATGCATCTGATCAGTTTGCGTCCATCGCACCCCGCGAATCTGCGGGTCAAGGCTTGCAAGCAATTGGCGCGTCGAGTCCAACAGATCGATTGCGACGAAGAGCCGCTTGTTCATGGCTTCGCTACGTTAATCGTTCAATCGTGAATCGTTGAATCGAAACCAATCAAATCCGATGTAACGATTTAACGTTTTAACGATTCACGGAAGACGTCGCGTCTTCGTTGTTTTCCCTCGTCGCGCGGTCAGCCAAACGTGTAATCCATTCCGGCGTTAACCGTGGGAGTTCCGAACCAGCTCGCGACTGTTCGCCGCTTTGGTCGGCCACATCAGGCAGAAGGCGATTCACGATTTTCATGGCGTATCCGGTGAGATTTGGAAACAGCGCATTCGCGGCGACCGCGCCCCGCGCACCAAATGTGAGAATAAGCGACGGCTGACCACGCCTGCACGCCGCAATGATTTTGCGCGCAGCACGATCGGCGTGCATTGAGATCAGCGGCGCACCCGCGCCCGCCGAGAACCAGGCAAATTCCGCGTCGTGTTTGCCTTTGAATTTTGCGTTTATATGTGAGCCGGTGCGCATGAGCCCCGGCGCTACGGTTGTGACCTGAATATTATCGCGAGCCAGCTCAGCCCGAATCGCATCAGAGAAACCGGTCAATGCAAACTTGCTGGCGCTGTACGGCGCGAAATGCGGCACCGCAACCTTGCCGCCGATCGAGGAAATGTTCACGACACGTCCCCCACCCCAAAGACGCATCCCTGGCACGATCTGCGAAATCAATTCGTAGGGCGCCCAAAAATGCAGTCTCATCGCGCGGTCATAATCTTCGCGGCTCATGTGATTGAGTGGACCGACTTCGATAACGCCGGCGTTGTTGATAAGAATGTCAATCCTGTCGAAATGATCGATGACTTTCCGGACAGCAGCCTGGATTTGATCGCGATCGAGCAGATCGCACTCGACCGTGAGAACTCTTCCGCCGCGCGCAGTGAGATCGGCTTTCGCGCGCGCGAGTTCTTCTGGATCACGCGCCAGGAGAGCAACCTTTCCGCCTTGGTCGCAAATGTGTCGCGCCAGCACGAGGCCGAGTCCACGCGATCCGCCACTGATCAGGGCAACCTTATCGTGCAACGTGTACTGGGCCGTACGAATGATGCGGGCGGTTATCCAGCCGCCGACCAAAAGAGCGCCTGCTCCGAGCCAAACACGACTATTCATTCGCACAACGTCATAATCAGATACGAAAGGTTTGGAGCAAACGGCCGTGAACAAGGAGCGACGGCTTGGGCAGCCGTCGACTAGACCCTGACGGCTGGGAAGCCGTCACTCCTTGAGCGGTTACGCGTGTTTGCGATTGAAGCGCGCAACCTCACGCGCCGTCTCGCGATCAACAGCACGCTTCTTCAAGTCAGCACGCTTGTCACGTGCATCCTTGCCCACGCCGACGCCGATTTCGGCTTTCACCTTCCCGTTTTTCCAATATAACTTTAGGATTACGAGCGCGTGGCCCTGCACTTGCGCTTCGCCGTAGAGTCTGTCGATCTGCTCGCGGTGAAGCAACAATTTGCGAATGCGCTTTGCGCTTGGAATTTCGTGGCTGGCACGCTCGTAGGGCTGAATGTCGGCATTGTAAAGAAATGCTTCGCCGTTCTCGATTCGCGCGAACGCATCACCAATATTGGCTTTGCCGCCGCGGATCGATTTGACCTCGCTGCCCTTCAACTCGATGCCCGCTTCGTAACGATCGACAATGTGATAATCCCGCAACGCTTTGCGGTTAATGATGGACTCGGTTGCCATATCGCCAACGATTCCGGCGTCCTCGCACCGGTCTCCGTTCGTTGTAGCGTCCGCTGTCCTCAGCGGAAATCCAGCGCCCGATGTCCTCAGCCTCGCTTTGCTTTATGCGCTGAGGACAGCGCACACTACAGCCGTTCTAGAAAACGCCGCTGCTACGCGGCGTCCCCTTCGAGCGACTCGTAAGTCAGTTTTCCGGCGATGATTTCCTTTAGGGCAATATCCGTTAACGACATTCGCGGTGTCGTCTCGACTAACGGTCGATGTCCTAAGCCAAGCTGACGCACACGCTTGGAGACAACATTAATCAGAGTTTGCTGATTCGGGATAACCTGTGCTGCTTCCTGAAGAAGTTGGGTGGTCATATGGCGCAAGAAACGAACGGGGCGGACTGCCTCGGTCGGGAATTGAAGGATACTCGACACGCTGCTTGTAAGCGCGGAGGGAATAAGCTGCGGTGCGAGCATGGTAAAATGAGTGTTGACTTTCCAAATGAAG
>DASXOI010000120.1:0-6113 GCA_036494375.1 Candidatus Udaeobacter sp. | reverse complement strand
GATCACGAGCATGAGCACGAGGCTAACGGCGCAGCCTATCAGACTGCGCTCCATGTTTTCGACGAGCACGGCGGCTGGGAGCTGGAACCAAAAGCAAAACGGGTCCTGGCCGGACTCGCTTTTCGCGAAACTGATTTCGATCGCCCAGCGCGCGCGTTAAGTGGTGGCTGGATCATGCGCGCACATCTCGCGCGGTTGCTGGTGATGCAACCCGATCTTCTTCTGCTCGACGAACCTACAAATCATCTCGATCTCGAATCGTTGCAATGGTTTCAGGAATATCTACGAAATTATCCCGGCGCGATTGTCATGATCTCGCACGACCGCGAATTTTTGAATCAGCTAGTCGGCAGCATCGTCGAGATCGCGCACTCGAAGCTGGTGCGTTATCGAGGCAACTGGGACAATTTTGTTGAACAGAAAGCTGCGCGCGAAGAACAACAGCTCGCCGCTTACAAAAATCAGCAGAAAGAAATCGCATCGCTGCAATTGTTTGCAGATCGATTTCGCGCCAAGGCGAGCAAAGCATCGCAAGCGCAGAGCAAGCTAAAACAGATCGATCGCATGAAAAAGATCGCGGCCCCGGTGGCGCGCGGAAAGACGATCAAGTTCCATTTTCCGCAACCGGTGCGCAGCGGTCAGCGGGTGATTACGCTTAAAGATGTTGATCATGCGTACGGCGACCTCGTTGTTTATCGCGGAATGCAATTTCATGCCGAGCGCGGCCAACGGACTGTGCTTGTCGGGCCGAATGGCGCAGGCAAATCGACTCTTCTCAAGCTGCTCGCAGGCGTTTTGCCTGTGCAACAAGGCGTGCGCGACCTCGGCCATAACGTGCGCACAGGTTATTTCTCGCAGAACCGAATCGATGTGCTCAACGCGAGCCATACCGTTCTCGAGAGCGCACGCGACATGCCCAACCCGGTATCGGAACAAACCGCGCGAACTGTGCTCGGTTCTTTTTTGTTTCGCGGCGACGATGTTTTCAAAACCGTCTCAGTTTTGAGCGGCGGCGAAAAGTCGCGACTGGCTCTCGTTAGGCTATTGCTCGATCCACCGAACCTTCTGCTCATGGACGAGCCGACCACACATCTCGATGTCGGCTCGATCGATGCCCTCATCGGCGCGCTCAAGCAATATCACGGAACGCTCATCTTTATCAGTCACGATGTTCATTTTATCCGCGCTATTGCTACCAGCGTTCTGCACGTAACCGCAGATGCGACCCGAGCGGGTGGTAAACTGACCTTCTACCCCGGCGACTACGATTACTATCTCGACAAATCGCAAGCCACATCCGCGCAGACCGCCTTGACGGCAGGTTCAAGTTCAAATAACGAAAAGGCGATAGCAGATCGAAGAGCAGGCGGACTGCGCGAACAAAAGGCGCAGAAGCGTCTGGAAGCGGAATCACGGAATGCGATTGCCAAAGCACGACGCGAAAGAGAAAAGCGGGTGCACGAACTCGAGGCGAAAATCGCGGCTTTGGAAGGACAACAAAAAGAACTGGCCGCGGCGCTGGAAGATCCGGCGACTTACCAACCGGGCGGCAGTGCCGTTGCGATCAATCGCGATCTCTCCGATGTGTCCCATAATCTTGCCCGCCTGACAGCGGAATGGGAAAGCATCACCGCCGCGGTGAGCGCCCTAACGAGTTAAGCAATTGAGCGTTGATCTGTCATCGCGGCGCTGCGTCCGAACACCCGGTTGACTGTTGAGTTTGCGCAGCAATTGCGAAACTGTCATCGTCCTTTGGCGAATTTGTTCAGTTCAAGTCCGCCGCGGGACGGCCTCACTGTGGCCAGCTGTGCGCTCATTCTTTGAATTTGCGCCGCCTGTTCTTGGAGCTGTGCCGTGAGGACCTCCATCGCTTTCTGTTGCTGAGCGACCGTTGACTTCAATTCAATGGCGGCGGTTTCCTGCTTTGTCGCATCAGATTTTAGCTGCGCAACTGTCTCCTGTTGATCTTCAACTTTTTTGCGTTCTTTAAGGAACTCATTAAGCAACATCGCGTTTACCTGATCGTAACGTACGCTGTATGGTTTTCCTTCTTTGTCGCGCACAACCAAATCAGGATTCACTTTGGCAACGTCCTCGGCGACCAGACCAAATTGCGCTGTTCCTATCGAATCAAAGTCCTTTTTGTATCGGAACGTTACTGGTTGAAGTGCCAGGATAGCTTCACTGGCTTTGTCCATCGGCTTAATGTCTTCCTTAAACCGACTGGACGACATAATCGTCCCCAGCTTGCCATCCGAATTAACCAAGACTGCCAGCCCTGAAGGAGACGGTTGATTGAAAATGTTGCCGATATAGCAGCTGTGGCTCGCGTCGGCGCCTGCGGCCCCGATGCAAATAACATCATCAGCCGTGCTAAGGCCGCTGCCGGCATTATTACCCAGGGCGATGTTGAAACTGCCCGTTGTATTGGCACCGAGCGCCTGAAAACCGTCGGCCGTGTTGTTGTCGCCCATTGTATTGTTACCAAGCGCTCCACTACCGTTAGCCGTGTTCTTGGATCCGCTTAAGTTGTCATAGAGCGCCCGTTGACCATTGGCTGTGTTGTGGGTTCCGGTTGCGTTGCTGTGGAGCGCCCCAATACCGTTGGCCGTGTTCCCAGAGCCCCTGTTGAAAAAGAGCGCCGCGTAACCGGTAGCCGTGTTCTCGGAGCCGGTCACGTTGGTAAAGAGCGCATACGTTCCGTTGGCCGTGTTCCGGTCGCCGTTTGTATTGGCTTTGAGCGCCGAAAAACCATTGGCCGTATTCGAGGTGCCGTTCGTTAGGCTGAAGAGGGCATCCTGACCCTCGGCGGTGTTTTTACCCGGATACCCCCCATCTGGCGGCGGGGTAACGCCGAAAGCTTTCGGAGCAAAACTCGTAAAGCACGCAAGTGAAACTCCGAGAACTGCAAGATAGATTGCGACACACGTTTTGATGGTTGTTTTCATAAATGTTTCTTTCTTTTTGCTCCGCCGATGTTCAAAGGTCAACGTTCAATGCCGAATAGGTCAGCGGCATCGTCAACAATGACGGCCAGGGAAAACACGCCGCGCAGCAGCATGGCTTCAGGTTCCTAAGTTCCTGCCTTCCTGATTCATCCGCTTTGGGAAGTTCGTTGCGGCGGGACACCGCAACCAGGTCGCCGCGCCGCGCGCGCTCCGGAAGATTCAAATTCGTGTTCATTCGTGTCAATTCGTGGTTAGACTGCGCTAAACAAATCTTATGGAACTCACAGGTGGCTGCGTCTGCGGCGGGACACGATACGTGTTGAAAGGTCGGCCAGTCGCGTTGGTCGATTGTCATTGCATCGATTGCCGGCGAAGCGCGGGTGCGCCATATGTGCAGTGGGGTTCAGTGCCGCGCGAAGACATGGTTGTAACAAAAGGTGAGCCACGCAAGATTCCATATGCGAATCGGATTCGTTCGTTTGCCGCATGTTGCGGCACGCATTTGTTTTTTGAGGACAGTAAAGAGTCGGACACGATCGACGCCACGATTGCGTCACTTGACGATCCGACGCCGTTTGCGCCGCAAAAAGCGATCTTCCTCGAAGATAAATTGCCGTGGGTTGTGATCGACGAATCAATTCCGTCGTTTCAGACAATCCCGAAGAAAAGCTAACCACGAATGGACACCAATAGACACGAATTTTCGGATCCGAGTTGCAACCACGGAATGTACGGATTCTTGAAAGGTGGAGCGTTCAGCCGCAGCGGGACGATGGCCATGCCGCCGAAGAAGAAGATGAAAATCAGGCGGCTACCGCTCGCATCCTCGGCCAACGCGTTGAGGACAACGCGTTCCACCAAAAGAAACGTTGAGTAGTCAGACACCGCCGCTACAGCAAAGCGATTTGTGTTTATTAGTGTCCATTCGTGGTAGCGTCTTATTGCCCGCCCCGCGCATGCCTGATCTGTTAGGCTTCAATGAAGCTCCCTAACCCATACACCCAGCGCAAGCTCGCCGAAGCGCGGGAACTCTCGCCGCGTGATGAGCCGTTTGCGGCCATTAACATCGGCTTCCACGTGACTTACACGCGGCTCGTCGAACAGGTTTTGGCGCAACTCGGCGAGAGCGTCCCCGTGATTATCCTAATCGGCGACGATGTGACGCTTCTTTCCGACGGTGAGGAACAGCGCGAGCAGGTCATACCAGCCCGCTATCATGAGCTTAAGGCGCTCGCCCACCTCGCGTTCGGCGTTCAACTCACGCTCATGGCAAATGGAAGCGGCCACCTCACCGAGCTCACCGCGAACGAGCTTCACGAAAAGCGCGCGCAGATTCGCGACGCACAGGCCGCAGAGAACAGCGTTTCCTCGACACCAACGACGACCGTCGCATCGAGGGCCGCCGCCGAGCTGCTGTGTCGCGCACGTACGCTCGTCGACAGAGTTCTCGAGGAAGGCGTCGTGGACTTTGAGCGACTCCATGAAAACATCCGCGCCCTGGCCGCGCACGCGCTGGAGACTGCGCAACTGGCTGTGTGCATCGAGCTTGAACAACTGCACGCGCTCCTCGCGCGATGGCGCAACAATCTTGGCGAGGCGCGCTGGGCTGGCTTGTACGTTGTGATCTGCGGCGCCCACCAGCCGAGATATCGGGAGGCAACGTGCCAGTACTTCTCGCAACTGCTCCATCAGCCCGAGGGACACGGCGCTGAACGGGAAGATCGGTTGGTCTATGGCGAAGGTCTCTGTGATGTCAACACTGCGCTCGACTTGCTCGCGCGACACATTGTCGATCAGCGGGCTTCAAATCTTCTATTCGGCGACCGACGGCGTCTTCAGGAGGATCTTCTTGCCGACGCCGCTAGAGCAGAAGTTCGCAAACTTTTTCCCAACGTGCGCGGCTGCTCAAGCGGCGCACATCGACGCACACGATGAAATGTAAGCGGCGTCCCTGTGGAGAGTGAAGAAAAGTCCGCGACTCGCGAAAGCTTTCGGAGTCGCCAGGTCGCCGCGGCGACCGTTCCCCAGATTTGAATTCGTGGGTATTCGTGGCGATTCGTGGTTAGGATGGTGCTCGATCTTCAACCGCATCTGCAAGGCGAACTGATCGAGCTGCGCCCGCTCACACCTAACGATTGGGACGCACTGTTTGCCGCCGCGTCCGATTCGCTAATCTGGGAGCAGCATCCCGAGCGGGATCGTTACAAAGAAGAGGTGTTCAAAAGTTTCTTTAAAGATGCACTGGCATCCGGCGGCGCTTTCGTCATCATCGATCGAAAGACCCAACAGATCGTAGGGTCCACACGGTTCTACGGTTATGATCCGGAGAAATCGGAGATCGAAATCGGATGGACATTTCTGGCGCGAAAATACTGGGGCGGCGAATACAATGCGGAAATGAAACGACTATTGCTGAATCACGCGTTCAAGTTTGTTGAGAATGTTGTGTTCTTCGTCGGAGAAGATAATGTTCGCTCGCAGAAAGCCGTGGAAAAAGTTGGCGCGATCAAAGTCGGAACAGCGACGCGTGCGTACGGAAATCATCCGCCTACACGAAACCTGAAGTACGTGATCAGGAAGCGATAATTAACAAAATCCGTTTCGGCTGGCAGGCGAAACCAACAGGCCGGCGGTCTGTGCTCCCCAAAACAAAAAGAAATTTGAATTATTGTTGACGGGAACTCGGAGTGCGTTATTTTGCTCGTCCTGCGATAAGCGGACTAGCCGAATGCACGGCTGGTGTTCTTCCAGGCTCAGAGTCGAGCCGATCTTTGGTCAGATTCGCTGACGGGTCGGTTTTGCTTTGTACCGGAGGATTGGTTGATCTTTGACAGTGTGGTCGCGGATTTGCTGCCGACGCCAAAGCCATGGCGGCCAAGCGTTTTTGGGCAAATTCGAGGACGGATAGAAGCCAAGTCAGCAAACATTGAATTGTGCGTTATCTGTCGATCTTCTTTGAATACAAAGATTTAGATCGGACAAACCCTGGATTTGGAAGAGACCGGCCACAAGCCGGTAGCTACCGGTTCAGGCAGTGAAAGTCAGATCTTCAAACTTTCGGTCTCCCTCACGGGAACCGATTCGTTTTTAACGGAGAGTTTGATTCTGGCTCAGAACGAACGCTGGCGGCGTGGATAAGACATGCAAGTCGAACGAGACTTTTCG
>DASXOI010000119.1:0-2675 GCA_036494375.1 Candidatus Udaeobacter sp. | reverse complement strand
CTCGGGCTCGATGGCTCGGAGAAGTTTTCGGTCACGGGATTGTCCGACTCGATCAAACCAGGACAACAGGTGACGCTGGAGATCGAAAGCACGAACGGGGAGAAACGCGCGTTGCCAGTGAAGCTTCGGATCGATACGCCGATCGAGATCGATTATTATCGGCACGGCGGGATTTTGCCGTTTGTCCTGCGACAATTGCTGACGAAGCAATAGCAATGCTTTGGCGTCTGATACAGACGCACTACAGCACCTGGCATTTCTGGACGGTAATTGCTGAGCCGTCGGCAATAAACGCGGAGCGCGGTGGTTCATTTAACACGTCGACGAATTCCTCGCCGTAAAGGGCTGCAGCGTCCGCGTTGAACTTGAAGCTCGTCGCGTTCCAGATTTTCCAGCGCAGATGTTCCACACGGTATTCGCTGCAGCCTGCGTGCAACGCAGTGTAACCCCAGTAGTGTTCGGTGATAAATTCGGCGTGCGACCCTGCTGGAATAGATTGCGGCTGGCCGATCGCGGTCATTCCGAGTGATTCCCATGTGCGGCCGCGGCGCCATGAATATTCCACCCTCAAATTCTCATCGACATGTTCGATTTCATGCGTCATCGGAACGGCAATATAATTTTCTCTGTAAAACGTTCGCGCTACGAGAGCGATTGCGCGACGCGGAACAAGTTCCCGGATGAAAACTACGCCGCGTCGCCATGTGCCCGCCGATTTTCGCCTGACGTAGAAGCGCAGATTTACTTCTTCGAAATCGCGGTGCAGCGGAATTGGAAGGCTCAAAAGACGGGTGTCGAGAAATAGAAACGCGACCACGCTGAGGAAAGTCTCACAGTTGTCGAAATCGATTTCGGTGCCGACTGGAACAAGCGGAGCGATCAGACGAGGATCGACAACATAATTCAGCATCGCCAAATAACGCCAGTTGGCCGTGAGGAAGGGTTGCACGCTTTTAAATCGACAAAGACTGCAAGAATACATCCCGTGAACGCCGTCAGAAGCTCAATGAACAAAGCATGAAGGACGCGCATGAGGAATCCGAGGTTAGTTTTGCCTGAGCTTTTCAGAAGTTGCCGTTGTCGATCTTGCGAAACCCGTCCCGCAATTGTCATTCTAAGCGAAGCGAAGAATCTCTGGCCATTTGTCCATCAGTCTCCGTAATGACTAATCAGAGATGTTTCGCTTCGCTCAACATGACAGCACCCTCCGGAAGATCAGTTCCGATCACTGCAGAAGTCTTTCCAGAGAGGGACTAGGTTGCGTGCCAAGTGCGGTCGCGCGGGCGTAATGTTCTTTGGCAAGTTCCCGTGATGAAGGTTGCGCTGTGATGAGAATGACCGCGAGATTAAAATGCGCGTCTGCGTAGTTCGGATCTTCCGCGATGGCTTGAAGCATCTCCTTTTCTGCCTCCTGCTGCCGGCCTTTTTGGCTCGCAGTAATACCGAGGTAATTGTGCGCGGTGGCACTGTTTGGATTGAGCTCGATTGCTTTTGTTAATTCCTTCAGCGCGTCGTCGAATCTCGACTGGCGATAATGAACAATCCCGAGCGTGGTGAGCACAAAATCATCATCCGGCGCAATGGTCAGAGCTTTCTTCAGCGTTGATTCCGCGGATCCTATCTTGCCGGTGCGGAAGTAAACGACACCAAGGTTGGATAGCGCGTCGAGATTGTTCGGATCTTTCGCCAGGACTGTCTGATACTGCTTTTCTGCTGTTCGATATTTCCCCCGCTCAACGTTTTTCCGGGCGGCAACCGCAACCTCCTGAAGGTCGTCCGGCAAAAGGTTGGGCACTGCTGCTGAGATTGCATTCGATTTCCCGCCGTCTGCCGTCGATTTCTTTTCGAAAACAAAATCCATTTTGAGTGCACCGGGCTTCTCGTTCGAGATTGAGACCGCGGGTTGCCGGAACAAAGCGAGTTCCTCGGCGGTTAGCTTGGTCACGGGTTGGGCGAGAAATTCGATCTCCTTGTTCAGCAAGTTCGATCGCACCTTGAATCTGTCCAACTCGGCGAACACCAGCTTCCTCACCTCATCCCGTCGCACTTCTTCCTGACGTTCACGAATAACGATGTTTCGCAGCAGTTCGTTTTCTCTCTCAAGCTGGGAGGAATCATTGCTGTTTGTTTCGGCCAGCCTGGCAGTTTGAAGTTCTGTACCCGTGCGTTCCAGCTCAACATCAAGCTCCGCGGCCCGGGCCGCCAGATATTGGTTTCTATTCTGGGTTTCAGTTAGCTGCTGTTGAAGCTGCGCCATTTGTCGCTCCATGTCGGCCAATTTCTCGGCAGCATTCGGAGAGGCCTCACCAAGTTTCCTGACGTTCTCCTCCGCGATCGCAAGTTTCTGTTGCAGATCATTCTTCTCCGCGACGAGCAACTGGAAACGCTCTTCTGATTCCTTTGTCGATTTCAATTTAGAAAGCGCCTCATCGCGTTCACACTCGAGCGCGATGATATGGTTGTTTGCCTCGGCGAATTTTGCTTGAGTATCGTCCCTTTGCTTTTCCGCAGTCACACGCGCTTGCTCGGCTGCTGCAACGGCTTCTTTTGATTGTGCAACTTCGGCGCGCAACTGCTGCTGTTCCTTGACACCGTTATCTTCCAATCCTTGCGAAGCTTTTGATTCCGGAAGCTGCGCGAGCTGGTCTTGCGTCTCGCGTTCAGGTTTCTTCGCC
>DASXOI010000118.1:0-21659 GCA_036494375.1 Candidatus Udaeobacter sp. | reverse complement strand
CGCTTTGGCGATGATCTGCTCGGCTGCCGTAATGGCCTCTTGCTGCTTGCGCTCGGAAAGATGCGCGGCGCTTTCTCGCGTTTCATCGATCATTTTCTGCGCGTCCGCATTGGCCTTCGCGATAATTTCCTGGTAACGCTTCTCTGCTTCAGCGAGTTCCTTTTTGATTTTCTCCGCATTAAGCTGGCCCTCCTCGATCTTGCGCCGGCGCTCCTCGAGCACAGCAAGGATTGGTTTGTAAGCGAAGCGTTGCAAAAGAAATGCAACAATGCAGAAGCTAATCACCTGCGACAGAAACAACTTCCAATTCCAGCCGAAGGTTTCAGCTGTTTCGCGCAAAATGTCGGTGATGCCTCCGCTACTGGCGGCAATAATCATGTTCATAAACTAAGTCTCGGGCGCAACATTCGATTGCTTTCCCGCTGAAAATTAGTGAACGAGATAAAGAGCGTAGAAAACGATCGCCTCGGTCAATGCGATGGCGAGAATTCCGTGCACGAGCACTTGTGTGAATGCACCCGGATTGCGACCGACCGCGCTGGTCATTCCCAGGCCGGTCAATCCGATTCCGATTCCGACGCCCATCGCGGCAAGCCCGACGTGAATGCTTCCGCTCAGTTCTGCTAGTATTGGTAGTATCATATTTAGTTTAGCTTTGTTTTGCGATCTCGTCTTGAGATCGTCGAAAAATCAGTGCGCGTGCTCGGGTCCCTCCTGGTGTTCTGCAATCAACATTGTGAAAACCGCAGTTAACAGCATGAAAACAAGCGCCTGCACAAATCCCACGAGCACTTCGAGGAAATAGAAAGGAATTGGCAGGATTGGCGACAGCCATGGGACCATCGTAGACATCGCCTCAAGAATGCTTTCGCCCGCATAAATATTTCCGAACAATCGGAAGCTGAGCGCGATCGGTCGAAAAAGAATCGAAATTACCTCCAGCCAGCCGACGGCGAAGAAGATGACGAACATCAGGATCTTTACGACACCAGTCGTCTCACCTTTTGGGCCAAACAAATGTTTCAAGAAGCCTCCGACACCATTGGCCTGAATCGCCCAGACAAACCACATCACGAAGAATATCGCCGACATCGCGGTCGTCATGTTCAGGTCCGCATTGCCACCTCGCAGCAACGGCCGATCGACATGGAAATTTCCCGAACCATCGTAGTGACCCCAGCCGATTGTCCCGATTCCCGGGATCAATCCGAACCAGTTCACGAACAAAATAAAAATGAAAACCGTGGCGAAAAACCAAAACCCCTTTTTCACGAGATCACGGCCGATGATGTTTTCCAAGAAATTGTGCAAACCCTCAACTAGCCATTCCCAAAAATTCTGAATTCCGCTCGGGATGGCCTTAACCCGCCGTGTTGCGATTTGCGAAAAGACAATGATGGCTACGGCGACGATCCAGGTCACCAGCATTGAGTTTGTAATTCCGAAGCCTCCTAACTGAACAAGCATCTGCGGTTTTAACGAGACGCCCTCATGCTCAGTCGCACCCGCTTCGGCTGCAAAGCTCGACGTGGCAAGCATCGCGCTGGAGGCCAACGCCAGGATTGATATCAGTAAACAACGATTGCGCATTTTATAAGCTACAGTTGTAACCAGCATCGGTGATACCGGCCTGCCGGGATCATTCGCCTTCGTCCACATCCCAAACTACGGCGAGAAAGCTGCCCCGGCTACAACTTGAACGCGCATACCAAAGCGCGTTTTACCCTGATGACAACCAAATTCTAAAGGCGCGCTTATTTCGCCGGCAAACGCTCGGCAAACTGCGGAGCAATGCGCGCGATTGGTCTTGCGTCCACGTGTTCAGCCGTCCCATTCATAGTGATCGCTTCCTCGTAAAACGATTCCAAGCGATCGATCTGCGTTTCTTGGCCGAACCGTTCCTTTATCGTCGCGTGCGCGCGCGCTCCCATTTCCTGCAACAGCAGGGGAGAACCGACGATTAATTGCATCGCGTTTGCTAAAGCTACGTGATCCTCCTCCGCCACCAGAAATCCGGTGCGCCCGTGATCGACTGCTTCGGGTATTCCACCATGGCGCGTGGCAACGACCGGCAAACCTGTTGCCATCGCTTCCAGCGCTGAGTTCGGCACACCTTCCTGGTCTTGATTGGGGGAAATTTCGCTCGGATGCAAAAACAGATGCGCACTGGCGTAAAGTTCGTGCAGTTTTCGTTGCGAAAGAAAGCCGACAAAATGCACATCCCTGGCAATGCCGAGGCCGCCGGCAAGCATCTCCAGCTCCGGCTGCAACGGGCCTTTGCCGGCAAGCACAAATTCCGCGTCAGGGTAGTCCTTCTTGAAAATTGCAAAAGCGCGCAAGCTGGTTGCCACGCCTTTCTTCGGGATTAACCGGCACGCCTGCACGACTTTCCATTTACCGTCTCGCGGCGGTTCTCTGCGCACGAAGGGGAATTCATTCAATGGGATTCCGGTGCGATTGATGCGCAGTTTTTCCGGCGGGCACCCCAACTGGGTTAGTCGATCGGCGAGCGATTGAGAACGTGCGAACACGAGCGGAACCGCGTTGAAAAGACGCCGCAGTTTGCCAGGATAATCCTTAATCTCTGGTTTATGGGCGACATCCGCGCCATGGAAAGATACAACACACGGCTTGTGCCATTGCTCAATAAACGGAAGCAGGTGTACGCCCGTATGGCCGAAATAAATATGCATCAGATCAGCTCCGTGGCGCCTCAACAATGAATCCAGCGTTTGATACTCGCCTCGATAGACAATCGGCGGCCGCCGTTCGACAAATTTCAACCAACCGTGAACAAACAGGTTAGTGCGCCGCTTCGGAATCACTTCGATGTCATCAAAGGGAAATCGCTCAGCATTCTGGACTTCTTTGGTGACGACAAAAGTGTGCACGCCGCGCAGCGCCTTTACCTGCCGATAGATGTGCAACATCTCCGACTTTAGAAAACTGGAGCAATAACTCGCTACAACCAGCCTGCCCATAACAGCGCCCAGTCTCGCTAGGGATGCTCGCCTTGTCCACATCAAATCGCAGCCGAAACACTCTGCTCGGGGTCCGCTGTTTGCGTTGCCAATGCCTGCTTCAAATCATCGATTCCTTCACCTTTGGCCGCTGAAGTGGGAAGTATCTCTAGCTTTGGGAATCTCTCGTGCAGCGCTTTTAAATTTTCCTTCGCACCGGGCAAATCCATTTTGTTTGCAACCACGAACCAGGCGCGCGAGGACAAGGTCGGATCGTAGAGATCAATTTCACGGCGAAGATTCTGCAAGTCTTCGACCGGATTGCGTCCTTCGCTTCCGGCCATATCCACCACGAAAACCAATACGCGGCACCGCGTAATGTGGCGCAGAAATTCGTGACCCAATCCTAGTCCGCGATGCGCCCCTTCGATTAAACCGGGAATATCCGCGACCGTGGCGCGACGATAACCTGGAAATTCAATGACGCCGACGATCGGGTGGAGCGTCGTAAATGGATACGCGGCGACCTTCGGCCGCGCCGCCGAAATTTTCCGTAACAGGGTTGATTTACCGGCATTCGGGTACCCGACCAATCCCGCATCGGCGATCGTTCGAAGCTCAAGTAGGAAATGACCTTGTTCGCCTTCCTCACCTTCGGTGTATTGGCGGGGAGCCCGGTTGCGCGAGCTTTTAAAATGCACATTCCCTTTCCCCCCTGCTCCGCCGCGACACAGAAGGAATTGTTCGCCATCATGCGTCAGGTCGACCACCGGTTCCGCACCCGTCATTCCGAGCGAAGTCAAGGAATCCCCCGACGCTACCGCTGAGGTTGTTTCACCAGATCCTTCGACTTCGCTCAGGATGACCGGCCCTTTATCCGCGCGCCAGACAATCGTCCCAACCGGAACCTTCACGATCTTGTCCACGCCCGCGCGTCCGCTCATTTTCTTCCCCATGCCGTGCCCGCCGCGGGTTGCCTTGATCAAGGGCTCGTAGAAGAGATTGACTAAATTATCGACATGTCGATCCGCCTGCAGGATCACGTTACCGCCACGCCCGCCATCACCGCCATCGGGACCTCCTCTTGGCACAAATTTTTCTCGTCGAAAACTGACGGAGCCGCGCCCACCTGTTCCCGCCTGCGCAAACACTTTTACCCGATCAACGAACATGGCGGGTTCAAGTTGCCATCAGCACGAACACCTGTCATCCCGAGCGCAGTGGAGGGAGCCCGTTGCATTACTTCACGCAATTCGGCGGGACCCTTCGACTACGCTTCGCTTCGCCCAGGATGACAACAACGAGGTGTAAAGCGCCTTTGTCTTCTCTGCGATTGCAGTCCAACCAAAATTCTCCTCGACTCGTTTGCGCCCGATCTTGCCAAAACGTTCGCGGAGTTGAGGATTTCTCATCAACTCATTTACGCGCTCCGCAAGATCGCGCGCGAATTTTTCCGGATCTATCGCTTCGAAAGGGCTCTCCTTCATTTGCTCAAGCGGCACCAGGAAACCGGTTTCACCATCAACGACGACTTCCTTGATTCCGCCAACAGCACTGGCAACTACTGCGGTTTCGCAGGCCATCGCTTCCAGGTTAATGATGCCAAACGGTTCGTAGATCGACGGACAAACGAATACCGCGGCGTGCGAGTAAAGCTCGCACGCAGTCTGTTGATCGACCATTTCATTGATCCAGCTGATCCCCGGCCGCTGCGCTTCTGCGCGTTCGACAGCAATTCGCATTTCCTCGCCCAGTTGCGGAGTGTCCGGCGCGGCTGCACACAACACGATCTGGAAATCCCGATCCATGAATTGGATTGCGCGCACCAGATGCTGGAATCCTTTTTGGCGCGTAATCCGTCCCACAAACAGGAGATATGGCGTAGCCGGATCGATACCATAACGCTTGAGGGCGCCAGTGGAATCTATCTTACGGTATTCGTTCAAATCGATCCCGTTGTGGATCACGTGCACTCGCGACGGATCCACATTGAAGAGACGTTCGATGTCATCTTTTGTCTCGCGGGAAACTGCGATAATCGCATCCGCCATTTCTAGTGCGGTTTTTTCGACCCAAAGTGAGAATTCGTAGCCTCCTGCGAGCTGCTCGCGTTTCCACGGCCGAAGCGGTTCAAGCGAATGAACAGTAATAACGAGCGGCAAACCGTAATTCTTTTTGGCCAGAATTCCGGCAAAATGGCTATACCACGTGTGACAATGCACGAGATCGGAGCCGATGTTCATGGTGTTGAAATCCGTGCAACGCCGCACCGCGCCGAAAGCAGAACGCAATGGCTTTGGGCATGTAAAATTACTCGCGTCGAGTCCGAAGCCGATGACCTTGAGATTACCTTCCTCGAGACGCTGGTCGCCGAAGCAGCGCACTTCGACCGGCATTGTTTTTGCCAACTCCCGAGACAAATAACCAACGTGTACCCCCGCGCCGCCATAGATATTCGGCGGATACTCGTTAGTCAGAAACAGGACCTTCATCCTGCTCTACGTCGTTGGAGTCGCGTTTGTGTCAAGAGCCGAATCAGCGGAGCCGAACCGCTGGCAGCAATGCCTGTACACTTATCGGGCACGCACGAGCAGCACCGGGATATCGACCGCATGACGCACCTTATCGGCAGTCGCTCCGTACAGAACGTCACTAATGAAGCGATGCCCGTGCGTAGTCATGGCGATCAAATCGATATCTTTCTCGCGCGCGAGCTTAATGATTTCATCAGACGGCTCCCCTAACGCCAGCATCGCGTCGCAGGAAAAGCCTTCGCTAGTTAGTTCGCGCTGCTGTTTTTCCAGATACAGTCGATCTTCTTTCATCTCCTGGCTCTCAGCGAGTTGGAGTTGATTGAAATTGCGCGCCACCCACCCATCAGCAACGTGAACAAGCAGCAGCTTTGCGCCTGTCATGCGGGCCAACGGCTTGATATGAGTCAGGATCGTCGAGTCGGCAGGACTGTTCTCAAGTGGAATCAATATATGGCTGTACATGACTATTAATCCGAACCCCGAATGGTTGCGGCGGCAGGTAAATCGTTAATCTCGGTGGTCATTAAGATTTGGAATATCTAGTCCGCAACCGGAAGCCCGAAAGAACCATAAAATGCCTTGAGCACCGACTCTGGCAAAAACGTATCCAAGAGCAGCTTCACATTGAGCACGATGATGATGCTGGCAGTCGCCCAGCCCAACGTCTTTATCCAAAGCCGGTTCACGAATTCACCCATTTTGGCCGCTTCGCTGGTAAAACGGATTAGCGGCCACACCGCGAATCCAAGTTGCATGCTCAAACAAACCTGGCTGGCAATTAGCAATTCGGTCGTTTTGCCTTCTCCGAAAAGACCGATCACCACGATCGCAGGTACGATCGCTATGAGCCGCGTGATTAGCCGGCGCAACCAAGGCGTAATTCGGATGTTGAGAAAACCTTCCATCACTATCTGCCCGGCAAGCGTGCCTGTAAGAGTCGAATTTTGCCCCGACGCGAGCAACGCGACCGCAAATAGTATGCTGGCCAGGCCAACACCAAGTAATGGAGTGAGCAGTTTGTACGCATCCTGAATTTCGCCTACATCCTGATGTCCGGACCAATGGAAAGCGGCCGCAGAAAGAATGAGGATCGCAGCATTAATGAACAACGCGAACATGAGCGCCGCGCTCGAATCAATAGTTGCAAACGTGATAGCTTCGCGCCTGCCTTCCGGCGTTTGCTCGAATTTCCGTGTCTGCACAATGGACGAGTGCAAATACAGATTGTGCGGCATTACCGTCGCTCCAAGGATACCGATGCTGACGTAAAGCATTCCCTGATTTGTGACGACATGTGGCCCGGGAATAAACCCAAGCGCAACGCCTACAATGCTCGGCTTGGAAAATAATAGCTCCAGTGCGAAACACGTGCCGATAGTCGCGATCAACGCAATGACAAGCGCTTCAACGTAACGAAAGCCTTTGTTCTGGAGATAAAGAACCGCGAGCACATCGAGCGCAGTGATAAGGCAGCCCCACACCAACGGTGTGCCAAAAAGCAACTGCAGCGCGATTGCCGACCCAACCACTTCGGCCAGGTCGCATGCTGCGATCGCAATCTCGCACAGGATCCAGAGAAACCAGACGACAGGTCGTGGATAATGGTCGCGACACGCTTGCGCCAGGTCGCGGCCTGTAGCGACGCCGAGTTTGATGCACAGATGCTGAAGCAGGATTGCCATCAAATTGGAAATCATGATGACGCACAGAAGCGAGTATCCGAACCGTGCGCCTCCAGCCAGGTCGGTTGCCCAGTTGCCCGGGTCCATGTAGCCCACAGCGACCAGGAATCCCGGTCCGGAAAACGCCATGAGCTTCCTCCAAAAGGATGCCGTCTGTGGCACAAGGATTGTGCGATGCACCTCTGGCAAAGAAACCTGATCGCCGGTCCTTCGCCATGCTCTGCGAGGTCTTGCCGTAGCTGATATTTCCGGCTGCGCCATAAATGCTGCGGATACGATTCTTAGGTTTGGCTAATTTACTTATGGCATCGTATTATTATGTCAAGAGCCAATCTTTGGTTCTTGACTGTTATGGTGATGCTTTTATGTTCGGCGGCATGCGAAACAAAAAGGCTTCTCAATCGCCGGCTGGTACTTCCACAGCTGCGGAGGACTACTTGGAACGCATCCTTGAACTCATCAATTCCAAGGGATACGCCAGAGTGATCGATATCGCTGCTGCGTTAAAAATCTCGCAGGCCAGCGTCACCAATATGGTTCAACGCCTCGATGCGGAAGGACTTCTCAAATATGAGAAGTATCGCGGCCTTATTTTAACAGCCGCAGGTAAAAAACTGGCCCGCAGAATCGCCCAACGACACAAGCTACTCACTGAATTTCTCAGACTACTCGGTGTAGATGACCGGGTGATCCATCATGATGTCGAGGGCATGGAGCACCACATCAGTCCCTCCACACTGCGTGCAATTGAGGCGGTTACCCGACAATTGCAGCGCAGACCGGGCCTACGCGCCCAATTGCAAGCCAGCGCGGTTTAGCAACTGTCGGGAACACTCTTCCTGTTAGGGGTTGCTTGAGCTCGTGGCTGTGGCGGCGGGTTCGCTGACCTTCTTGAAATGCAGCTGCTTCACGCGGCGGTTATCGGCCTCGGAAACGGTAACCAAATAACCATCGATCTTTACTTGTTCGCCGGTCTTCGGCAGGTGCCCCAGCAAATGAGTAACGTAACCGCCGATCGTACTTACGTCAGGGCTCTCCAAATCAAGCTCCGCAAGGTCGTTTAGCTCGTACAAGCCCAGTGCCCCATCCACGCTAAATTCGTTTGCGTTGATTTTGCGGAACTCCTCTTTTTCGAAGTCGAACTCATCCTGAATATCGCCGACGAGTTCCTCCAACACATCTTCCAGAGTCACCAGCCCCACAGTCCCCCCAAATTCATCTACAACGATTGCGACGTGCGCATGCTTACCAAGGAATAACCTAAGCAGATTTTCGAGCGGCATCATTTCCGGGACGGGAAGCAATTCCCGTTTGATTTTCATCAAATCGGGATGGGGATCGCGCATCATCGGAAGCAGTTCCTTGATATGAATTAGGCCGATCGTGTTATCCAGATTTTCGCGACACAGTGGGAAGCGCGTGTGCTGGGATTCGATGGCCTTTGTTATGTTTGTGTCGAAATCGTCCTCGACGGCCAGGTAAACAATATCGCCGCGTGGGGTCATGATATCGCGCACAACGCGGTCGCGCAGATCGAGTACATTGAAAACGAGTTCACGGCCCAGGGGCGTAACATCAGCGGATTTTTCGCTTTGCTCGAGAATCAATCGCAACTCCTCTTCGCTATGAGCGAGTTCGCTCCCGCGCACCGGTTGAAGCCGTAGCACTCTGCGCAAAAGGAAATTGGATGATTTGTTCAGGAGCCAGATGGCAGGCTTAAACAAAACATAAAAGCCGCCGAGCGCTCGCATCAGACGAAGTGCGACAGGCAATGGCTCCGATATGGCGATGTATTTCGGAGCGAGCTCTCCGAAGACGATGTGCAAAAACGTGATGCCGGCGAAAGCAAGCGTAACAGCAATCGATGTTGTCACCGTGGACGAATAGATGTGGAAGACAGCGAGGGCCGGCTGGATAATCGATGCCAGCGATTGCTCCCCAATCCAGCCGAGCGCCAGGCTCGCAAGCGTGATACCAAGTTGCGTCGCTGAAAGGTACGAATCCAAGTGCCCGCGGACATGCTTAACAAAGCGGGCGCGCACGTTGCCCTCTTCCAGCAGCGCGTCGAGCTGAGTTGTGCGGACCTTCACTACGGAAAACTCGCAGGCAACAAAAAAGGCGTTCAGCGCCACGAGAACGGCAATCGCTGCCAGCTTTCCGACAATCAACATCGGTGGATCCCAATGGGGCGGAGCGTTTTCCGCGAGCCAGGTTCCTGCCGATAAATATAGTACGGGTATGTTCATTAGTCGGACGCGCATCGTGGCGCCCGAAAACCAGATCGCCAGCAGTTTACCAGCTGGACTTGGTTACGCCAGGAATCAACCCTTGCGAAGCGAGTTCGCGAAAGGTCAGACGTGACATCTTGAACCGGCGAATGAAAGCACGCCGGCGGCCACTGACTTCGCAGCGATTCACCACGCGCGTAGGACTTGCGTCACGCGGCAGTTGCATCAGCCCGGCGTAATCCTTTTTCGCCTTTAGCTCGGTGCGCAATGCAGCGTACTTTTTCGCTGTTGCGCGTTTACGTTCATTACGGTTGATCCAGGCTTTTGTAGCCATAAAGAGCGCTGATTATAACGCCACACTCCCGATTTGCAACCGCAAGCCAAACAATGCTAGCCGAGCGCGCCTGCGCGCCGCCGCTGTTTGACCAGCGTGCTAGTGGAGCCGCGATTGCCGTCTCGAGCCGATGACCGCTTCTGTTTTACTGCTTGCGTCCGATTTAAGCTGTCTTGTAACACTTTCACCAGATCAACAACGTTGGTGGGTGTAGGAGCAGCGGGCGCTTTTGCCGTAATTTCCTTGTGCTGCGCCTTTTGTTCAATGATCTCCATCAACGCGGTTCGGTATTCATCCCGATATTTCTCCGGCTCCCAAACAACGCTCATGCTTTCGATGAGGGCCTGCGCCATTTTTAGCTCCTTGTCGGTCACTGCGGCATTCGAACCGTTTTGCAAGACGTCGGCGCTCAGGATCTCGCTGGCAAAATGCATTAACTCCAAAATTAAGAACAAGCCATCCGGCTTTACAGCAGCCAGGTGCTCGCGATTGCTGATCACCACCTTGGCAATACCAATTTTGCCCGTTCCGCTAAGTGCCTTGTGCAAGACTGCGTAAGCTTTCTCCCCGCCTTTTTGCGGCTCAAGGAAATACGGCTTGTAAAAAAACTTTGGATCGACCTGCTCCAAATCGACGAAATCAGTGATATCGATCGAATGGGTGGACTCGATCCGCACCTTCTCGAAGTCTTCATCCTTCATTACAACATAATGACCACGTTCAAATTCGAAGCCTTTTACGATCTGGTCGGCTGGAACTTCCTTCGAATCCGCTTCCGCCACTTTTTTGTATTTGATCGGACTGAG
Source organism: Candidatus Udaeobacter sp. (assembly GCA_036494375.1). Taxonomy (GTDB): domain Bacteria; phylum Verrucomicrobiota; class Verrucomicrobiia; order Chthoniobacterales; family UBA10450; genus Udaeobacter. Next base: position 11,115 of record DASXOI010000118.1, on the reverse strand, counting down.
ATCGCTGGAACGAAGCTGCCGGAAACTAAGCTTCTCCTCTCGCGTAGCGGAATAAACCGCTACTGGAATGTAAACCAGACCGAAGCTGATGCTACCTTTCCAAATGGGGCGCATAAGGGGAATGCTTTCCCATAGTGCTTAGCCTGTCAACCTTAACCGATCCTTCGCCGCAGCTCGTCGACCTCGCTGAAATTCCTTGCAACTCGGAGAAACGGTCTGATGTTGGCAGTTGAAATGAGCCTTCTCGCCAGCTTCATGAACTTGGCAGGGCCGGACTTGATCGTCATCCTGCTGATCATCCTCGTTCTGTTCGGAGCAAAGAAATTACCGGAGCTCGCCCGCGGAATGGGCCAGGCGGTCAAGGAGTTTCAAAAAGCCAAGGACGAGTTCAACGACGAATTGCACAAGGCTGGGCCTGATGCGCAAATTGCCAAGCCTGACGTGAAACCGGCTGAGTCGACCGTCGCGCGAACTGACAGTCAAGGTGCTTCTACGGTCGCCGCGCCGCAACCGAGTGCAGCAGTGGTTCCCGGCGACAAAGCCGATCAGGTCTAGCTTTTCACGGCGACGCAAACACGCGTCGCATTTTCAAGCTTGCGAAATAAAGGCGGAATCCTGCATGAATTTCGCATGAAAGTGCTTTGAAGGGCGATGCGTCCTCCCGTCGTCTTGGCCAAAGTGAGAAGTTCTAACGTTCTGCACGTTTGACCGAGCACGCAATTTACGGCAAAATCCCCGCTCGTTTATGTCTGAAAAGGATTTGCGTGCCCAAATCAAGGAGATGCTGGTGAAAAACCTGATGCTGCAGGTTACTCCTGAACAAATCGGCAATGAGCTGCCGCTCTTCGGTCCGGAAGGACTGGGCCTTGATTCCATCGACGCGTTGGAGCTGGTAGTGAGTATGGAAAAGACGTTCGGCGTCGGCGTTCCAAATTCAGATGTAGCGGGACAGGCGCTTCGAACTGTAAACACAATCCACGATTACATTCTCGAAAAGCGCGCCGCGGCTGCATAAATGTTCTAACCGCACACCGCCGTGGCGGTTCGACGTGAATATTCTCTACGTAGAGAGCAGTCGCAGCTGGGGTGGACAGGAATATCGCACCTGCCTGGAAATTAACTGGCTCAACGCACATGGACATCAGGCGTGGTTGATCTGCAATCCAGACAGCCAGGTCTACTCGAAGGCAGCAGAGCTCGGCACGCGGCTGGTCACAATGCCGCTCCGTAGCCGGATTGACCCGCTCTGCTCTTGGCGCCTTTGGAAATTTTGCCGGAAGAACAGAATCGACCTGCTCAAAACGTACAGCTCGAAGGATCACTGGATTTGCCTGCCGCTTTTCTTTTCTGGAATTCCGTTAAGCCGCGCGCGCTGCGTCACCGATCCAATCGGCAGCCAAAGTCGCGCGTTTGTTTTTAAATACGGATGTTCGCAAATCATTGCCGACGCTTCGGTGATCAAACGCCAGTTGGTGGAACAACACGCAGTCGATCCCGCAAAAATCGAAGTCATCGGTTCAGCGGTCGATTTGGAAAAGTTCAAGCCCACGCGCGATCGGACAAGATTTCGTCGTGAAATCGGTGTCGCCGATGACTGCCCTCTGGTCGGCAACGTAGGGATGATTCGTCCGGACAAAGGCCAACTCGATCTGGTCAGATCGGCGCCAATGGTTTTTGAGAAACGTCCCAATGCGCGTTTCGTCATTGTCGGTCAGGGCACAGGGATCTTGAAGCGAGGCATCAATGTGCGGAACGCAATCGATCGTGCCGGACTTGCCGACAAAATCATCATGGCTGGTTATCGCTGGGACACGCCGAACGTTTACGCAGCTTGCGACATGATAGTAATTGCGTCGCTGCGCACCGAAGCCTCTCCAATAGTTTTACGTGAGGCTTTCGCCAGCGGACGACCGGTGATCGCTACGAGAGTGGGCGATATTCCAGAAATAGTTCGCCATCGCGAGAACGGTCTGCTCATTGAACCTGGCAATGCTCAGGCATTGGCCTCGGCGATCCTCGAATTTATTTCTGATCCGGAACTGGCGGCGCATTGCGCAGCGAACGGGTTTCGTTACGCGGTCGAAAATTTCTCATTCGACAAGATGATGAACGCGAAGCTGCGCGCCGATGCATTGGTGGTTGGCGCTGCGCCTCGATAGCTCCCGAAATCTTCAAGGAGCGACGGTTTGAGCAGCCGTCGATTTCAAACTTGACGGCTAGGAAGCCGTCACTCCTTCGAGGACGGTTCGCTACACAACAGCGGAAGCGTTGATCGCATCAATCAGCTGACGAAAGCGGCCGAATCTGCTGCGAATCGGCGTAAAAATCAGCTGGGGCAAGTCGCCAGTGTCAAGCTCCTCGTCTTTCGGATGCGCAATGCGTTGGACAATCTTACCGGTGCGCACGATGTCCGTGAAGTGGTCGTTCAGATCGGCAAGCGCTTCGTTCGATAATGAACGATTAAGCCGGATGACAAAGCGCTTCCCCACCCACCGCGCCGAGTGAAAGACCTTGTAAAATTGTGTAATCTCCGCAGCGGCGTCATGCGCGCTGTGTTTGATTTTGAAAAACGCGAAGTCTTCCTCCGAAATGAAATCGAATTTGAGCAGACGTTCGGCAAGAAATTGCATCCACGCTTCCCAATATTTCCCGCGTGGCCGGTCCAATAGCACGACCGGGACAATGCGCGTTTTGCCGGTTTGCATTAGCGTGAGCACTTCGAAAGCTTCATCCATCGTCCCAAAGCCGCCCGGGAACAGCGCGAACGCATGAGCCTCTTTCACGAAACTCAATTTGCGGGTAAAAAAATAATTCAGCGTCACGAGCTTGGGATCGCCCTCAATGAATTCGTTTACTCGCTGCTCCGAAGGCAAACGGATGTTAAGCGCAAAGCTGTGCGCGCGGCCGGCCCCGCGCTGCACGGCACCCATGATTCCGTCGCTGCCGCCCGCGATGAGCATGAAGCCTTGTCTGACCATTTCGCATGCAAAATTTGTCGCCATTTCGTAATTGGGTGAATCGTGCGCGCTTCGGGCCGATCCGAACACAGCGACCTTTCGCAAATGCTTGAATGGCGCGAAAATCTTCGCTGCGGAGCGCATCTCTTTAGCAGAACGGTTGATCAGCTTGAGGTCTGCTATGGTCATTTCGTCGCGTGCAATCTTCAGCGCGGTCGTAATCATTTCCTCGATCAGCGCCGGAGATTTTTGCATACCCCAATCCCGAACCAGTCGTCTGATTCGCGCATCAAACGGTGGACCGACGCGCCAACGTCTTCTGCTTGGTCTCCCTTGTACCCGATCAATTGCTTCTTCCGGAGATGGCTTCACGTGATGAAAATTTCGGGGTTAACGGAAATCAAATCCTCAAGAATCTCGCGCATATGGCGAATCGGCAGCGAATAATGTCCTTCGTTTTGAATGAATCGCGCGTTGCAATTCGGAAAACGGTTCGCGATTTCTTCTGCCAGGCGAACGGCGAAGGCACGGTCTTCTATTCCATGCCAGAGTCGCACGGGCACGCGCACATCTTCGACCGCGAATCCCCACGGCTCCGCATAGATCCGTGCGTCGGCCAATAAGCCTTCTACTGAGCCGCGCCAGGCGCGCCGTTGGCTTTCGAAAATCGCTTCAAACGCTGCGTCGTCACGCAAGCTGGCCGCGTCGCACGGGCGCAATAGCAGCATCTCTAAAATCAGCGGACGTAGGCGGATCGGGGCGCGGAACGACAAAAAAGGTCGGGCCAGGCGAAATAATTGCTGCAACAGTTGCGGCCGATTGCGATAAAATCGTAGCATGTGGCGATAGAGCGGCAGTAATCCTTCAAAGTCCTTCAGTTCGGCAAATGGAATCACTCCGCCTACGATAGCGATCGCGCGCACGCGTTCGGGCATCGAGATCGCCGTCGCATATGCGTAGGGCGCACCACCAGAAATTGCGAGGATTCGGAATTCGCCGATGTGAAGATTATTAACGAGTTCTTGTACAAGCGACGGCCAATCGCTCAACTTCCGATCAGCATGCAAGCTCGAGCCGCTGATGCCCGGCCGGTCTGGTGAAATGATGCGAACGCCGAGAGCGCGCGCTGATTCATCTGCGAGTTGCGCCATCGTGCGCGAGCTCGGCCAGCCGTGGCAGAAAATCACGGGCACTCCAGTTGGATCGCCGTATTCCTGAAAAGCAACGATACCTCCCTTATCGAGTTGAACGATCTGTTCTCTGCTCATGTACATCCCATCTCATGTCATTCTGAGCGAAAATGTCAGATCAATTTACACCCGTCTCCACGTGCGAACATAGACCAGAGATGATTCGCTTCGCTCAACATGACAAAGCCATCAACACGCGATGAGCTCTTAATGCTATCCGGCTCTCTTTTGCGCACTTGTATTGCAAGGCGTCCATGTGTAGAGCAAATTGTAGTTCGAAAAACGATTCTGCTGTTAGCAGCTTTGGTTTATGGAAAATTATTCTCAACCTCCCCCGGGTAAGATTTCGGAGCATGGCCACGGAATCGGCGCACCGTCACAGGAGCAAGTGGAGCGACGCGCCAGAGAAATCGCCATGATCGATGAGCGCAATCCTGACGAGTTTACCGAGGCGGATTGGGCACAGGCGCGCCATGAACTTATGGGCGAAGAAAATCATGTGCCTCCTGAAGAAACTCCAGATAACGCCGACATGACCGAGGAATGGAGCGTCATCGCCAGTTCCAAGGGCCATCACATTCCGCGTCCTGGCACCCAGGAAGAGGAAACTGTCGGAGAGCATCTCGTGATTGAAGGGATAGACGAAGCAACTCACGATCAAATGCTCGAAGCACGCCGGGAAGAACGCCAGCAAGAGGGAGAAAATCCTTGAGCACGCTTTCCGTTGAAACCGCCTCCACGACGGCGGCGGCCGATCGACCTCTGTTTCCCGCAAGTCAATCCCGGGTCGAAGGCTTGCGCGGCCGTTTTCATCAAATCAGAAAGTTCACCAACGCGCTGTGTGCTGGTCTCGAACCGGAAGATTGTGTCATTCAATCCATGCCGGACGTCAGCCCGACGAAATGGCATCTCGCGCACACCACGTGGTTCTTCGAAACTTTTATCCTGAAGAAATTCGTCCCGGGATATCGCGCGGAAATTCCGGAGTACGCTTACCTTTTCAATTCCTATTATAACGCTGCCGGCGACATGCACCGGCGCGATCTGCGTGGGTTAATCTCGCGCCCGACTTTGAGCCAGGCGCTGCGGTATCGCGGATCCATTGATTCACACATCGACGATCTGCTCTCAAATCCCGACGAAGCTCTGCTCGATGAAGTGGAGCCGCTTCTGGTCCTTGGCATACATCACGAACAGCAACATCAGGAATTGCTCATCACGGATATCAAGCACGTCCTGGCGCAAAATCCGCTTTATCCAGTTTTTCGTGCTGGTCGGACGCGCGCGCCGAAGATGTCGAAGGACGGCTCAGCGCTCCCTCCCTACCAGTTTGTCGAATTCCACGAACGAATCGCCGAAATCGGCCACAATGGCGACGGATTCTCCTACGACAACGAAGGGCCGCGACATCAGGCATTCGTTCCCGCGTTTTCGTTGGCCACGCGGCCGGTTACAAATGGCGAATACATCGCGTTCATCGAGGACAACGGCTATAACCGGCCGGAATTCTGGTTATCGCTCGGCTGGATGACTGTGAACGAACAAAGGTGGAGCTCCCCGCTTTACTGGACAAAACGCGACGGGGCCTGGTGGAATTTCACACTCTCCGGTTTGCGTCCCGTCGATCAATCTGAGCCGGTTACGCACGTTAGTTATTTCGAAGCTGATGCACATGCAAACTGGGCTGGCGCGCGGCTCCCGACAGAGTTCGAATGGGAGCGCGCGGCGTTGAACTGTCCAATCGAAGGCAATTTCGTCGAGACTGAATTGTTTCATCCAGTGGCCGCGCCCCGACAGGCTAGCAGCCTGCCGGCTGAGACAGGCAAGATGCCTGTCTTCCAGCAAATGTTCGGCGATGTTTGGGAATGGACGCGCAGCGCTTACTCCCCCTATCCCGGCTACCGCGCTGCTCCAGGCGCGCTTGGCGAGTACAACGGCAAATTCATGTGCAACCAATATGTCCTCCGCGGTGGTTCCTGCGCCACGTCCCGAACTCATATTCGCCGCACCTATCGCAATTTCTTTCCACCGGAAAAGCGCTGGCAGTTCACCGGAATCAGACTCGCACGCGATCCAGCATGAATTGGTAGGGCGCGACCGCCAGGCGTGCCGCTTCTGTTCAACCTACAATGACCGGAGATTCAATCACTGCTCCGCCGCAATTTTCCGCGACAGAATCGGCGGATTTTTTGGCGGATGTTATTACTGGGCTGTCGTCGAATCCACGCACGATCCCAAGTAAATACTTCTATGACGACCGGGGCGCGGCGTTGTTTCAGAAGATCTGTGAGCTGCCTGAATATTATGTCACCCGCACGGAGATTGATATTCTGGATCGAAGCCGTGCTGACATTGCATCGCAGCTTGGAGCCAACATCGAACTAATCGGACTCGGCACCGGCGCGGGTACGAAAACGCGGATTCTGATCGAGGCGCTTGAGAATCCTGCCGTTTATATCCCGGTGGATATCTCCGAAAACCAACTGCGCCAATCAACCGCTCTTTTTCAAAAAATTTTCCAACACCTGGAAATTCTGCCGGTATGCGCAGACTACCTGCAATCTGTGGTGTTGCCTGTGCCCCGTCGCGAACCTGCGCGAAACATTGTCTATTTCCCGGGATCGACCATTGGCAACTTCGAACCGGATGAAGCCGTGCAGTTCTTGTCTCGCATCTCGAATGTCTGCCGCGGAGGCGGCGGACTGCTTATCGGCGTTGATTTAAAGAAGGACCGGCAGGTGCTGGAAGCCGCTTACAACGACAGCGGCGGTGTGACTGCGCAATTCAATTTAAACTTGCTGCGGCGCATCAACGGCGAATTGGGCGCTGACTTCGATCTCGACCAATGGCGGCATCGGGCAGTCTACAATTCCAACGCCGGCAGGATTGAGATGCATCTCATCAGTGAAATCGACCAGTTCGTGCATTTCAACGAACACAAGTTCCATTTCCGTCGCGAGGAAAAAATCATCACCGAGTATTCTTATAAATATACACCAGACGAGTTTGCGGAGTTTGCTGCCAAGGCCGGCTTCAACTTTGTTCGCATGTGGACCGACAAGGCTGGTTTGTTCGGCGTTTTTTACTTTGTGAGCGCCGTCGGTAGAGGCGATTGACGTCAATCACCTGTCCGGGCATAAATCGCGCTAAGGCTGTTCGGATGAAGCGCCGGTACTTAGGCGAATTTCAAAATGAGCGCTCTCGTTAGGCTCGCCAATATTAGCAAACGCTATGGCGACGCAGTCGCGCTGTACCCGACGAATCTCTCAATTGAATCGGGCAAAACTACGGTGCTCATCGGACCAAGCGGCTGCGGCAAATCCACTTTGCTGCGAATAATCATTCGCTTAATCGAGCAAGATTCCGGTTCGATCGAGTTCGATGGCAAACCGGTTACGCCCGATAACATCAATGCTTTGCGGCGCCGGATCGGTTACGTGATCCAGGAGGGCGGCTTGTTTCCTCATCTTACTGCTCGCGCCAATGTTCTTCTGATGGTGCGTCACATTGGAAAGTCCGAAGACGAAATGCACAACCGGCTATTGGAATTGTGCGAGCTGACAAGATTTTCAGAAAAGCTGCTCCCGCGTTATCCGGTAGAACTTTCCGGCGGCCAACGTCAGCGGGTCAGTCTAATGCGTGCGTTGATGCTTTCGCCAGAGTTGCTATTACTCGATGAGCCGCTCGGAGCGCTCGACCCGCTGGTGCGCGCTTCGTTACAAAGAGATCTCAAGGAGATTTTCACGCGACTTGGCCAGACGGTGCTTTTTGTCACTCACGATTTGGCGGAAGCGATTTATTTTGCCGACGAGATCGTGCTCATGAATGAAGGCCGCATCGTCCAAAAAGGCACGATTGCCGATCTACGCGAGAGACCAGCCGACCCTTTCGTGTCCGAGTTTATCAACGCGCAGCGCGGGATCGCGAGTGTATGAATCGAATCAGGAAAGCAGGAAAACAGGAAGGATTCGAATCTGGAAACCAGGAATCCATGTGCCAGCATTTAAGAACTGGATTTTTCCTGGTCTCCTGGCTTCCAAATTTTCTCCTGATCCTTTCCTGCCTTCCTGCTTTCCTGATCAATTCTTCTTCTGCCGCCGATGTCGTCATCGGTTCCAAAAAATTCACGGAATCTTATGTACTCGGCGAAATCGCGAAACGCACTCTGACCGAAGCGGGAATTCCAGCGGAACACCGCCAGGGCATGGGCGGAACAATTATTCTGTGGGAAGCACTGCGGGGTGGACAGGTCGATGCTTATCCCGAATATACGGGAACAATCGCGACGGAGATTTTAAAGAGCGAGTCCAGCCTCTCATTGGATCAAATCCGAAATTCGCTCGAAAAAGTTGGTGTGGGCATGACGGCTCCGCTGGGTTTTAACAATACATACGCGCTGGTAATGCGACGCAGCGAAGCGCAAAGACTCGGTATCCGTACAATCAGCGATCTCCAGAAATATCCCGAGCTTAAATTCGGGCTCACACACGAATTTCTAGCGCGGCAGGATGGCTGGCGGCCGTTGCGCCAGCGGTACGGGTTGCCACAGGAAAATATCGTCGGTATCGATCACGCCCTTGGTTATAGCGCGCTTGCGAATGGATCGATTGCCGTAAAGGACGCTTATTCAACGGATGCAAAAATAGAGCAAAACGATCTGTTCGTTCTCGAAGATGACCTTCACTTCTTTCCGAAATATGAGGCCGTCTTCTTGTTCCGCTCCTCCACGCAGGCCGCCGCAATCGCCGCATTGCGACGCCTCGAAGGCACACTCGATGAGACGCGAATGATTCGTCTGAACGCGGAAGCTGAGCGCACAAAGAATTACACAAGAGCAGCAGCCTTGTATTTTGAAGGTAGGGACGGCGCAGCGCGGCGTCCCTACCAAAACCTTGGCGATTCTTTTCCGCGCAAGCTGGCGCGCTGGACACTTCGCCATCTTGAGTTGGCTGGATTTTCGCTGCTGCTTTCAATCATGTTTGGGATTCCGCTCGGCATTGTGGCGAGCCGCGGCGGTGCTACTGGCCATGTCATTCTTGGTTTCGCCGGCGTTGTACAAACAATTCCGTCGCTCGCATTACTCGCCTTGCTTGTTCCCCTGCCCTTTTTTGGAATTAGCATTCGCACTGCCATCACCGCGCTTTTTCTATACGGTTTGCTGCCAATTGTGCGCAACACCGCGACCGGATTGCAGGACATTCCACGATCATTGCGCGAATCCGCGATCGCGCTGGGACTCAGCCCGATCGCTCGCCTTTGGCAAATTTATCTACCGATGGCGTCGCGATCCATCCTCTCCGGAATTAAAACCAGCGCTGTGATTAACATTGGAACTGCGACGCTTGCCGCATTGATTGGTGCGGGCGGTTTAGGCGAACCAATCATAAGCGGCCTTAACTTGAACGATCACGTGACCATTCTCGAGGGTGCGATTCCCGCTGCTGTGCTGGCGCTGCTCGTGCAATGGTGCTTTGATTTGCTCGATCGCGTTCTCATTCCGAAAGGTCTGCGAATCTAGATGAAATGATAGGGCGACCGCCGGGCGCGCCGACGACGGACGGCTCGGCGACCCGTCCCGTCATTCCGACCGAAGTCGAGGAATCCCGGGGCGAAAAATGAGGTATTTCAACGGGATCCTTCGACTTCGCTGCGCTCCGCTCAGGATGACAGCTTGATGGAGAGCGCTTATTAGATTGCATGCCGATTGCGTCCATCAATCCCGCTAGCGGAGAACAACTGAAGGAGTTCTCTGTCTTCAACGATGCGGAAATTGAGAAACGATTGAGCCTGGCGGACAAAGCATTCAAGAGCTATCGCCGCACCACCTTAAGTGAGCGCGCTGAGTTGTTGCATGCCGTAACGGAATTGCTGTTCCAGGAAAAGCAAACATTTGCGGAGATCATCACGCTTGAGATGGGAAAATTGTTCCGCGATTCAGTCGCAGAGATCGAGAAATGTGCGCGCGGTTGCCGCTTTTACGCGGAGAATGGTGCGCGATTTCTCGAGGAGGAACCGGCGCAGACCGATGCCGCTGAAAGTTATGTCGAATACCAGCCACTCGGGCCTGTGCTCGCGGTGATGCCGTGGAATTTTCCTTTCTGGCAGGTATTTCGTTTTGCAGCGCCAGCTTTAATCGCCGGCAACGTCGGCTTGCTTAAGCACGCGTCGAATGTTTCGCAGTGCGCGCTTGCCATTGAAGAAATCTTTTGCCGTGCGGGATTTGAAGAGGGCGTTTTCCAAACGCTACTGATCGAGCCGGAGCAGGTCGAAAAACTAATCGTCGATGCTCGCGTCAAGGCCGTAACGGTGACAGGCAGCGAAAAAGCCGGTGCGGCCGTCGCGAGCGCGGCCGGGCGTGAAATCAAGAAAAGTGTGCTGGAGTTGGGCGGCAGCGATGCATTTATCGTGATGCCGAGCGCAGACTTCGAATCGGCGTTGAGCACCGCGGTGAAAGCGCGCACGATCAACACCGGTCAGTCGTGTATCGCAGCGAAGCGATTCATTGTTGCCGACGAAATTTATGAGCGGTTTGTTCAACAATTCGTTGAGCGCATGCGCGCGCTCAAGATTGGCGATCCAATGGATCCAGAGACTGAGCTCGGTCCGCTTGCAACGGAACAAATCCTGCGAGGCGTGGACGATCAGGTGCAGAAAACAATTGCCGCAGGCGCAAAATTATTGACCGGCGGCAACCGTATTCACGGTGCGGGATTTTTCTACGAACCCACGGTTCTCGTCGATGTGCCGAAAGAGTCGCCGGCACACCGCGAAGAAATTTTTGGCCCGGTCGCAGCTGTCTTCCGCGTAGGCGATGCGCATGCCGCCGTCGACGTCGCGAACGATACCAGATTCGGCCTGGGTTCGAGCGCGTGGACCAAAGATCGCAAGGAACAAAAACTTTTCGTATCGGAGTTGGACAGCGGAATGGTTTTCATCAACGCGATGGTCGCTTCCGATCCGCGTTTGCC
>DASXOI010000117.1:0-6259 GCA_036494375.1 Candidatus Udaeobacter sp. | reverse complement strand
CTCGCCGCGCGGATTCAACGGCAGATCGTCACGCGCGTCAGCACTGAGAATCGCGGAATCCGCTCTGCTGAATATTACGTGCTTCGCAAGTGCCGGTTGCCGGCCGTTCTCGTCGAGTGTGGTTTTCTTACCAATCCGGTCGAAGCGCAACTGGCGTTAACGCCCGAGTATCGGGAGCAGGTGGCGGAACAGATCGCTGCCGGAATCATCGAGCAGCGGCAATCTCCATTTCCTCCGCTCGTTCCAAATCATCTGAGGCGTCTCGTGCATAAGAACAAGAAACACCGAAAGGTTGTCGATTCGGAACGGCCTTTTCACCCTGGGCGACCTTTAGCGAGAATCACTGAGATCTGACCGATGATTCGCATTGCGACTCTGGAGCCGCCGTCTGAAATCGAAGAGCGCGAGATTGCTCTAAGCGCCTCCGACCTCGCACGTTTGCATCGTGCGTTGCTGTGGCTCGCGGCCTTGTTCGTAGGTTCCGCCGCGACAAGTCTGGTGATCAACCTGCCGACTCCGTTGTTTGCCGGAATGGAATGTTATCTCTGCTGGTGCAGCATCGCAGCGGTGATCGAATATTTTTTCATTCGCTTGCAGGCATCCGATCTCCGCGATGAGGAATACGATTGCGCGATCGCGAAACGTCAAACTCATCCCGAAGCGATCGGCCGAAGCGACCCGCCTTCGGAACGGCAACTGCACCTGCCCAATTTCGCCAATCTTTGGCAATGGATACTTTTCTTTGGCGGCCTGTTTTGCATTTACTCGTTTCTCCGCTCGAACATGAGCACGACCGGACTCTGGCGAGAAAATATCGGTCGGCTGCGCGTCGCCACCGTGATTTTTTTGGCGGAAGGCTGCGCGTTTTATTTCTTCGGAAATTTCGCGCGCGCTGTCGCCGCTCGAGTCGAGAGCGACGCGTTATCACCAATCTTAATACTGACGCGGATCGCTTCTCTTGCTGCGTTCGCCGCTGCAGGTGTGATCTTTCTGTTTCTTTCAACCACGCACGATTACAGCAGCTGGCTCGGCTGGTCGTTGCTTGGTTTCACGGCGTTCCTGATCATGGAAACGCTCATTCGTTTTGCCGCGCGCTTCTATCAACCAAAGAGTCTGCGCAAAATGTCGGTTCCGGCCGGGACGAGCTTGATCCTCGATGCGATTTTCGGCCGCGGACACAACCTCAAGTCCGCCGTCAAAAGCTTCGAAGACTTGTTAGGCGCAAAATTGAGCGAGATGTGGATTGTTCGCTATCTGCGGCAAACAATCGAAATCATTATTATTGGAACAATTGTCCTGGGCTGGATTTCTACCTGCTTCACGTCGGTCCCAGCAGGGAGCCGCGCGGTGCGCATGTTGTTTGGGCGTTATCAACCGGTCGCCCTCTCCCCCGGTCTTCACATTACCTGGCCCTGGCCAATCGAGCAGCTCGAGATCGTCGAGACGGAAACGATCCGCCAAATCTCGCTTGGTTTCGACAAAGACCTGGAAGGCCCGGTGCTTTGGAACGAGCCGCACTTTGAAGGCGAAAAGAATCTGCTGGTCGGCGACGGCGAATCTCTTCTTACGATCAATGTCCCGATTTTTTACCGCATTTCCGACCCGGTGCGTTATCTGGAAACGACCACCGATGCCGAACAAGCTTTGCTGGCGTTGGCTGAACGCAAACTGATTCAAGTCGCCGGCTCGCGCGGCAGTTTTCAAATCATGACCGAAGAGCGCGCCGAAATTGCGCAGAAGTTAAAGGAATCGCTGCAACAGGAAATCGATCGGCTTGGTCTCGGGCTCGAGATCCTGTTTGTCGGATTGAAGGATGTGCATCCGCCGGTGGACGTCGCGCCGGCATATCAGGCGGTCGTCAGCGCACAGGAGGCAAAGGATCGAACGATCGATCTCGCGCGCGCATCTCGGGCGCGCATCTTGCCCGAGGTACAGGCGCAGGCGAACCGGATTAAGATTGAGGAGGATGCAAGCTACAAGGAGCGCGTCGCCACTGCGCAAGGGGCCGCCGCGCGTTTTTCCGCGATCATTCAAGCCGATCGCGAGAACAGCGCCGTTTTTCGTTTCCGATTGAAACTCGACGCGATCGAGCAAGTCCTCGGCAAACCCAACAAAACCATCCTCGCTGTACCGGCACAGGCGAAGCAAGAACTTTATCTTGATCTGCGCGACACCAACAGTCTGCCTCCGCCGTAAAGCGCCTTCTTTATGAAACCACAAATATTCATCCGCTTCATCGTCTCCGTGCTTGTGCTCCTCGTTTTGTTTTCATTCATGATCGGATTCCAGGTCCGGCAGAACGAACAAGTCGTGCTCACTCGATTCGGAAGCCCGACGCGCATCATTCAAAAACCGGGGTTGTACGCGAAATGGCCGTGGCCGATCGAAAAAGTAAATCGTTTCGATGCGCGATTGAACTTTTACGAAATCCGGCTTTCGGAAGCGCTGACGAAGGATAAACGCAACGTCATCGTGCCGGTCTTCGTCGCGTGGCGAATTGTCGATCCACAACGGTTTCTCGAAGCGATTGGAAGCATCGAAAACGCAAAGGCAAAACTCGACAGTCTCGTTAGCAGCGCGAAGAACACCGTGCTCGGCAATTACGATTTCGGACAGCTCGTTTCAGTGAAACCGGAAGACGTGAAGTTGCCCGAGATCGAGAAGAAAATCGCGGGGCTGACTTCCGGTCAGGCGAAGAATTCGTTCGGTGTCGCCATCGAACAGATCGGCATCGAGCGCGTGACGTTGCCGGAAGTGAACACGCGTTTCGTCTTCGAGCGAATGCGGGCCGAGCGCGCACAATTCGCCGAGCGCTACCGCGCCGAAGGCAGACAGGAAGCGGACGCGATCAACGCGAAAACGGACGCAGAGAAAACGGTCTTGCTCGCTGAAGCGCGCAAATCAGCCGAAGAGACACGCGGCAAAGCCGAAGCCGAAGTGGCGCGCATTTATTCCGCAGCGCATCAGGAGCAGCCCGATCTTTATCATTTTCTGCGCGAGCTCGAGGCGCTCAAGAAGGTCGTCAACCGAAACACCACCCTGGTGCTCGATGCCAACTCGCCGCCTTTCGATCTGTTAAAAGCCGCGCCGTCACCGGCGCCCAAACCATGAGCCGCCGCAGAGAAGACGCACTTTTTTCCGCGCTCGCAATCTTGGCGGCATTGCGTTCCAGCATCCGCATTTTGCGATGGGGAATGCTCGTGCTCGTTCTGGTCTATCTTTGCTCGGGCATCACGGTGGTCGCGCCTAACCAACGCGGATTGATTCTGCGGTTCGGTCGCGCCTTGCCGAAAAGCGCGCCGCCCGGTCTGCTGCTCGCGTTTCCGCCGCCGATTGATGAAGTGGTGATGCTTCCGGCCAAGAGCGTTCAGGAAGTGGTGCTCGATGCCTGGACGCCTAACAACGATTCATGGCACGATTCGCTCCATCCGGAGCGCGATCCCTACACCATCACCGGCGACGTGAACATTATTCGCGCGCGTTTTTCGATTCGCTTTCAAGTCGCAGACCCGATCGCTTACGAATTCGGAGCGAGCGAGCGCGAAAATTTGTGCAACGCCATTTGTTATCAAAGCGCCTGCCGCGTGCTTGCCGGGATGAGCGTGGATGACGCCCTAACGACTCGTCGCGATGTCATCGGCCAGGAATCGATGCGCATCGCCCAAGTCGAGCTCGATCGCCTTGGTCTCGGCGTGCAACTGCTCGCTTTTGAAACTCGCGAGATCAATCCGCCGGCGCCGGTGTTGCCAGCCTTTCAGGATGTGGTCAGCGCGAAAGTCGAAGCGAAAACATTAGTCGAACCGGCGCACAGCCGGCATGCAGCGGTGATTCCGGCAGCGAACGCCGAGGCTTATCGAATTCAGCAGAGAGCGGAATCGTATGCGCAAGGTTTGACCGCGAAAGCGCAGGGCGAAGTTTCGGCGTTTCTGGCGCTGCTCAAAGAATACCGCGCGAATCCGGGAACAGTTCACACCCGGCTTTACGCGGAAATGATTGAACAAGTCTTGCCGAAGGTGCGCGTTTCAAATGTTATGCCGACCGACCGCGGCGAGGTGCGCATCCTCGTATCGCC
Organism: Candidatus Udaeobacter sp.; assembly: GCA_036494375.1. Taxonomy (GTDB): domain Bacteria; phylum Verrucomicrobiota; class Verrucomicrobiia; order Chthoniobacterales; family UBA10450; genus Udaeobacter. The sequence goes on along the minus strand of DASXOI010000117.1, from coordinate 2,187 downwards.
GCAAAAAGCAGACACGATCCAGCCGAATGAAAATTCGACTAACGAGCCGCAGACGTTGCCAATACCTCCTGCCAAGCAATATCCTGAGGACGTCCAACCGATGGAAGACAATGAGTAACGAGATCAATTTGACACGATGAATTCGACGAGCGTTGCGCTACAAGATCAACATGCTCATGCGCACGAGCACCCGGATCGTGAGCACGAACACGAAGGCGAGCATTTGCGCGGAAATCTCGGCGAATGCGGACACGATCATTCCGAAAGCGGAATGAAATGGCGGCTCACGCTCGTTCTTCTCGGCGGCGTCTGCCTGATCCTGAGCGGAATTCTTCGCTGGCTGCGTCCGGCGCAAAACGATCTCGCGGTCGCGTGGTCGATGCTCGGCGCGATCATCACCGCGCTTCCGATCTTTCGCGACGCACTGCTTGGTTTTCGCTCGAAGGCTTTCGCGAACACCGAGTTTTACATGAACCAGTTCATCACGCTTGCGGTCATCGCGTGTTTCGTGACTCAGCAATATGTCGTCGGCGGCGTGGTCGCGATCATACTGCTCCTCGGCCATATCTTGGAAGATCGCAGCATGCTCGGGACGAACGAAGCGATTAACAGTCTGCTGCATTTGTCGAGAGTCACTGCCCACCGCGTGCGCGATGGAGTCGAAAAAGAAATCGATGCCGAATCGCTCGGGGAAGGTGAAATCGTCCGCGTGCGCCCAGGCGACACGATGCCGGCAGACGGCCTGGTCTTGAACGGATTTTCGACTGTGAATCAGGCGACGATCACAGGTGAATCGCTTCCGGTAGAAGTGGAAGCCGGAACAACTGTATTCGCCGGCACATCAAATCTTACCGGCTTGATCGAGGTCAGAGTTACCAAGACCGGCACGCAAACCGTGCTCGGTCGTGTGAAAGAAATTGTCGAAGAAGCGCAGCAAACACGCGCGCCCATTGTCAGGCTCACCGAAGAATATGCGCGCTATTACATGCCATTGATTTTGCTGATCGCCGGATTCGTTCTGTTTTTCACCAAAGACGTGCAGCGCGCGATTTCGGTGATCGTTGTCAGCATTCCCTGCACATTTGTGCTCGCCGGTCCGTCCGCGATGGTCGCAGCGCTCGCGGCCGCTTCGCGCATGGGAATTTTGGTGAAGAGCGTGCGCTTTTTCGAGGTCGCGAATGATATCGACACCGTCGTCTTCGACAAAACAGGCACATTGACCACTGGCGAACTGCGAGTCGCCGCCATCACGCCCAACGACGGAATGGCGGAGAACGAATTGCTCGCTCTCGTCGCCGCCGTTGAGCAACATTCGACTCATCCGATCGCACGCGCGGTGGTGACGGAGGCGCAAGATCGACAATTAGAAATCGGCGATGCCGAAGACGTTCAGGAAAAGCATGGACACGGTTTGGTCGCGCGGGTTGGCGAGCTCGACGTCGTGGTCGGTCGTGGCGCCTGGCTACGCGAACAGGCGATCGAGATTCCGCACAAAGAAAAACAATTCGATGACTTGAGTGCGCTTCACATCGGAGTGAACCGCAAGCTCGCCGGTATTATTTATCTGAGCGACACTCTTCGTGCCGAAGCCAAAAACGTCAGCGCCAATCTTCGCAAAAGCGGGGTCGATCATCTGATGATGTTGACCGGCGACCGCCGCACCGTTGCCGAATCAATCGCAGAACATGTTGGCATGACGGAGTTCGAGGCCGACTGCTTGCCGGAGCAAAAGCAGGAAGTGGTGCACAAGCTAAAGGCTGACGGCCGCAAAGTCATGGTGGTTGGCGACGGCGTGAACGACGCGCCTGCGCTCGCAGCGGGCGATCTCAGCGTTGCGATGGGCGCTCTCGGAAGCGACGTGGCCATTCAAACTGCCGACATCGCATTGATGGCCAGCGATCTTCGCCGCGTCCCGCATTTTCTCGCCCTTTCCGACAAAGCGCTGCGCATCATCAACCAAAACATGTTATGCGGTTTCGCTTTCATTGCCGCCGCCATCGTTCTCTCCGGCGTCGGACTCATCCCGCCCATTGCGGCGGCGTTCGTTCACGAATTCGGCGCCTTCTTCGTCATCTTCAACAGCGCGCGCTTGCTGCGCTTCGAGGGAAAATCTGCATGAACTGATTGTCGCCCGATGAAAACAATCGGACTCACATTGTTCTTGTTTGCCGCGCCGATGCTCGCAGC
>DASXOI010000116.1:0-3615 GCA_036494375.1 Candidatus Udaeobacter sp. | reverse complement strand
GATTCATAAGCAATGCTGATTATCAGATCGCGAGGAACTGCACAAGAACTCCGTATGCTGACTTCACATTCTGCTTCAACGCCCGGCCCAATTCCGCCCCAATCGATCTAAGGCGATTTAAGGAGACCTGTAGCCGCAATTAGCGCTGATCCAACTGATGTCCGGAACGTGAATCGCGCTTTGAACGCTAACATTTTTTTGATTTTCATAACCGTGAGGCGCTGCCCCAGGCTTTGATGTGGATGTCGCGCCTTCGGCGCTAGAAGCGATTTAGCGATCTCATAAATGTAGTAGCCGCCGGTCGGTCCATCTCGGTGTTGGTTTTTACACCAAGCAGGCGGCCCAGCGGGCCGCGGTTACAGCAACGCATCACAGCGGCTATAGTTTTATTTAAATGCTCTAAAGTTCGCGACCGCGGGGGCGCGGTCGCCAGGTCGCCGCGGCGACCGCTCCCAGAAACAGGGATCGATCAGACGTTGCTCCCGCTCCATTTAAGCTTTTGCCGGACTACGCTGAAGAACGAAGCATCTGGCAGCGACGCTAATGGAAGGGTTTTCTTTGCTTTGCGCACAGTGACGATTGATTCGCGTTCAACATGGATCGGCCTGCGGCCATCCAACGTCAGGTACACCGGATAATCGGGATGACTCGCTTCGATCTCGATGATCGATTTATCCGCGACTATGATCGAGCGGTTGGTGAGAACATGAGGACAAATCGGCGTGATAACGAACACGCCGGACTCAGGATCGAGAATTGGTCCTCCGGCGGACAACGAATACGCTGTTGATCCTGTCGGAGTCGCGACAACTAATCCGTCGGCATTGAACTCGGTGAGCGGTTCGCCGTTGACTCGGGTGCGCAACATGACCAGGCGTGAAAGTTCGCCGCGGCTCAGGACGGCGTCGTTTAACGCGAGCATTTTGTTCGTTCGCTTGTCACCGAGGAGAACCCTTACTTCGAGCAGCGCGCGGTGACTGAAATTAATTCGATCTTTTGCGATGCATTCGACAGCTTCGCGGTAATTCGACGAACTCACGCACGTCAGGAAACCGAGCGAACCGACGTTGATGCCGAAGATCGGTTTGATCGTCTCGCCGAGTTGACCAATGACGCGGAGAATCGAGCCGTCGCCGCCAGCGACGACCAACAAATCCGTCATAGCTCCGAGCTCCGCTATTGGATAGCCCGGCTGTTTTCCTGAAACACGCGCCGTTTCTTTTTCGAACACGACCGAAATCGAGAACCGCTGGAATTCTTCGGCGATCGAATTGATCAACTCTGCAATGCCGCGCTTTCCGGTGTGCGCTATTAAACCGATCGTTTTCGTATGCATGCAAAGAATTCCTGATTGCCATCCGCGCCTTTGATAGCCGCCGGCGCGATCCCCACGACAACGTGCCCCAGATCGTTCACAAATGCGACGATCTTGTCTTGTGCCTTCTGGTGCGATGGAGAGTCGCGTACAATTCCACCTTTTCCGACCTCCGACCGTTGCAGCTCGAATTGTGGTTTAATGAGCGCCAGAATCACCCCATCCTGCTTTAGCAAGGCCAGCGCGTTCGGCAGGATCAGGGTCAGAGAAATGAAGGAAACGTCGACGACACAGATATCGACGAGCTCTTGAATCTGATCGCGTGTAAGGAATCGCGCATTAGTTTTTTCCTGCACAATCACACGTCTGTCGTTGCGGAGTTTCCAGTCCAGCTGGCCGTAACCCACATCTACGGCGTAAACCTTTTCGACGCCGCGTTGCAGCATGCAATCGGTAAACCCGCCGGTCGACGCGCCGATGTCCAGGGCAGTTTTTCCCCGAAGATCGATATCAAAATGCTCGAGCGCTGATTCCAACTTCAGCGCGCCGCGGCCAACGTACTTTCGAACTGGTTTTACCGCGATCGCTGTTTGTTCATCGAGCAGCTCCGCTGGCTTGTCGGCCACCCGAGTGGCAACGCTGATTTCCCCAGCCAGTATGGCGCGACGCGCTCGCTCGCGGCTCGGAAAGAGTCCTCGCCCGACGAGCAGCTGATCAAGCCGTAGCTTTTTGGACATCTCTACTCGTCCGGCCGCTTGGAGTTCGGGATAAACACGTTCTCCGAAAGAAAGGTAATAAATAGATCAAGATATTCACAGTTAGCGATTTAAATACTTCGTCACATACGAGAAATCGAAATGCCTAACTCTCTGCTCTAATTTGATCACCGATCAACCTTTCCACAGATGCCACGTCGTCACTCGACGCACGCCGCCGCCGATATTTTCGCGCTAAAATCTCTTTCAGCGCTAATAAGTCCTCCAGCAGCGGGCGCTCGTAATAGGTCCATTCGAGATCGCCTGCCGTTTTCGCCTGAAGTCGCCACACGCCGCCGAACCTCGTAGCACGCACTTCACGCTTGCTGCCACGTTCGTCCCGCTCGGTCCATATGTGTTGACTCCGCATCGCGCTAACACCTTACATTAGCAGGTCATTACTTAAATAGCGCTGTCATGTTGAGCGGAGCGAAACATCTCTGGCTGTAGCCCCGCTGGGAATTGATCAGAGATTCTTCGCTTCGCTCAGAATGACATTTATGAGATGGCTTGTGACAACCTGTGAAAGACGCACTTAGATTAGCAGCCTACTTTATCGCGATTGTCGTCGTCGGAGCACTGCTTGCTCCAACTCTGTTCTGGTCGGCGCAGGCGCTTGCCGCACACGGTGTGGTCCCGTTTCTGGCGAAATACGATTTCGACAGGTTCTTTCACCGCGCCATCTTGATCGCCGCCATAGTTTTGCTTTGGCCGCTCCTGCGCGCCAGCAAGGTGCGAGGCCTGGCTGATCTCGGTCTTGCGCCCAATCCGAACTGGGCACGCGATGTTGGCTCTGGCGTCTTGCTCTCGGTCATTCCCCTGCTCTTTTGCGGCGCTTTGCTGATTGCATTGCATGTTTACTCAGTTCGGCACGTCTTTGTCTGGCCGCGCTTCGGCAAGGTGCTTCTTGCGGCGATCAGCGTTCCGTTCATCGAAGAGACTTTCTTCCGCGGAATCGTCCTGGGCCTCTTACTCCGGACCGGTCGAAAGTTTCTATCGATGGTAGCCGTGTCCGGACTTTTCGCAGCGGTGCATTTCCTGAAGGGATCGGAATGGAAACCCGCTATCGTGACATGGACCTCGGGCTTCCAATCGATTGGCGACACCTTCGCCGGATTCGGTGATCCGATGATGGTGCTGGCGGCGTTTGGGACGCTCTTTCTCATCGGTTGTATTCTTGCTGATGCGCGCGTGCTTACTCGCTCGTTGTGGCTACCGATTGGCCTCCACGCCGGGTGGATCTTTGCCAGCGGCACTTTTAGTTGGTTGGCGCGCGGACAAATTGTCGCATTGCCCTGGCTGGGGAAGAATCTCCTCGTTGGAATCATACCTCTGGGGTTGGCCGCAGTAACATGGATAGTCATACGGCTCTGGTTAAAAAATGATCTCGCTTCAAAAGTCTGAGCTGTTCCAGGCAGCCGTATCGTTGCTCTATCCGGCAACGTGCACGATTTGCGGGAAACAGCTCCGAGCCGGCGAGTATCTGTGCGATGGTTGTGAAGAAAAGATCAGCCGCATCGTGCCGCCATTTTGCGAGACTTGTTC
>DASXOI010000115.1:0-5116 GCA_036494375.1 Candidatus Udaeobacter sp. | reverse complement strand
TTGGAGATCGGGATAAAAAAACAACCAGGCACCGTTATCGACCATAACAAAGTGAAAATCCTGGTGTTTCTTTACGATGTTGTGAACGACAAAGACATCAAACTGACTGATGCCGATGTGAGCAACGAATGGCTCACTTCGAAGCACGATTGGTCGGATACGAATCCAGAAGTGCTTCTCGTGCGCTATGTCCGCGCAAAAACCAGCGGCGCATTATCCGAATCATCACTTACGGAGGCGGCGGCAAAAGTTCGGCCCGGGCAAAAGGGTCGCGGCTCGAAAGGTTCCGCTGATATCGGGCAACGCAAATATCTCGGCTACATCGTTCGCGTTTATTATGGCGACGACCTGCAAGCCGTTCAGGCGGAACCGTCGCGGCTTTTGCAGCAGTTTCCTGCTTTGAAAAGTCCCTCGGCACGATGACGCGATTGCTTCGAGGCTGTGTTGCTTGCATCCGAACCAGACGGAGCCACACAGACAATCTTCGACGCGTTCTTCCGTGGTTCTGTCTTTTTCTTTGTGCCGCCGGAGCAGAAGCACAGGTTCAGGTCGACCTGAAATTCAAGCGATTGCAATACATCGCTTACGAACCGGTCGTCGCGACGGTTGCCATAACAAATCTGGCCGGACGTGACATTGAACTTCACGACTCGGAAGGGCAATCATGGTTAGGCTTCGAGATCACGGGCAGTGAGGAACAGCCCATCGCGCCGCTCAGCGGTGCAAATCGAGAGGCGCCGCTGAAAATCCAAGCCGGACAGAGAGTCACCCGCCAAATCGATCTCACGCCGCTGTATCCCGTAAATGAATTCGGCACCTATCATGTGCGCACGAACATTTACTTCGCGGACTTGGGAAAATTCTTCTACTCCGGCACTCGGGTCTTCGAAGTCACGGACGCGCGGCCGATCTGGCAGCAAACCGTGGGAGTTCCAGGGGGCTCGGGCGGCGATGTACGCACTTATTCGCTCATGACCAATCGTTTTTCAGACCACACTTCCTTGTACGTTCGGGTGCAGGACAAAGACACGGGCGTCGTTTATGCCACTTACTCGTTAGGCCGTACCCTCTCTTTCGAGCAACCGCAGGCGGAAATCGATCGCGCGAATCAATTGCACGTTTTGCATTGCGCGGCTCCGCGCGCATGGTCGTATGCCCGTGTCGGACTAGACGGTCAATTGCTGACGCACTCTTCATTCATGGAAACCAGAACGCGACCCCGCCTTGTTCATTCAGGTAACGGCGAAATAGCCGTGCAGGGCGGCATGGTCGAAGCGCCTGGGCAGAGCTCGGGCAGCAAGGCACCAAAACTTTCGGGTCGTCCGCCCGGCGCGCCCACAAACAACCGGTGATGCGCAGGAATTTTTTTCGAATTTCTCTATTAGGCGCCGGTCTGCTAACGACACTTCTGGCATATAGCTCGTACGCAGCATCGGGCGGCGACAACTCATCCACAACTGTAGTGATCGATGCAGGACACGGTGGTTTTGATCGTGGAGGGATTCCAGGCCAGAGGGTTTCGGAGAAAGACATGACACTCGACGTCGCGCAGCGACTTAAAAGTGTCCTCACAGCCAGCGGTTATCGGGTTGTGATGACCAGGGACAGCGACGTCTTCGTTCCGTTGGGAACGCGGACCGCAATTGCCAACTCCAACCGCAATGCCATTTTTGTATCCGTCCACTTCAATTCAGCGACACGAGGTGGAGCAAGCGGCATAGAAACATATTTTTACAGTCGCAACAGCCTGGCACTCGCGTCGGCGATTCATCACTACGTTGTCGGAGGTGCGCCGTCACCGAGCCGTGGCGTGCGTCGCCGTGGCTACTACGTCTTGCGAAAGACAAACATACCGGCCGTGCTCGTCGAGTGCGGTTTTCTCACTAACCCTACCGAGGCTGGCTATGCTCAGAATGCTTCTTATCGTCAAAAGCTTGCCGACGAAATTGCAGCCGGAATCCGGAGCCGCGGTTCCGTCGCGAGTTCCTTTAGTACGACCCGAGTCGCGACAGACGAAAGTATTCCGATGCAACCGTACATCGATCAAACCAAAGTCACCCACTCCAAAAAGCGTCGGTCGAAGCGTTCGGCCAGAAAAAGCAGTCGACATAAAAAGAAGACTTCATTTAAACCGGCCGAGATAGAAGCGCGCGTGGCATCATTGGATCGCGAGGGTTGATTGGACCTGCCAATTTTGACTTCGGCGCAGATGCGCGCCGCTGAACACACTGCATTTGCCAGTGGCGTCGAAGTCGAGGCCCTGATGAACAAGGCTGGCGCCGGTGTCGCTCAGGCGGTGACGAAATTTTTTCCGAAACCCGGTCAATGCATCGTGTTCGCCGGAAAAGGACATAACGCGGGGGACGCCTTGTTTGCCGCGCAGTGTTTAGAGCAGCGCGGATGGAAAATCGAAGTGCGTCTCGCTTTCAAACAAGCTGATTGTAGTAATTTAACGCGCAAGAAGCTCGAAGATTTGTGCCGGAGATCGCCGGAAATTCTCAGCTCTGTGCCATCGAAAACGGCGAATAAAAATGTGGTCGCCACGCCTATCGAACTCTCGCCAGGCGGTAAAGAACAGACAGCCACGACTCCGAATTCGACTGGCACCGAAGCGTGTACAAACGTGGCCGCTCCGCTCATCATTCTGGATGGTTTGCTCGGCGTTGGCGCAAAACCACAGCTTCGCGAGCCGATCCGCGCCGCCTGTCGCGCCATCAATCAATTGCGAACAACAAAGGCCGCCTACGTCTTTGCGGTGGATCTTCCAACTGGTCTCGATACCGATTCAGGCAAGGCAGATCGCGACTGCGTCGTCGCCGATTTTACCGTTACCATTGGTTACGCGAAGCCGGGTCTCGTCGCTGACGGTGCGCTGAATTATGTGGGTCGGATCGACGTTGTGCCGCTTGACGAATTGCGGCCACCGAAAACGAAACCGAAAGAAATCATTGCCAGCCCGACTTCTTTTCGCGCTTTGCTGCCGAGACGGAAATATAACTCCTATAAGAATCAATTTGGCCGCGTCGGCGTGGTAGCCGGCTCCAAAGGATTCGTAGGAGCGGCGCTGATGGCATCACAAGGTGCGCTCAGGGCCGGCGCTGGGCTGGTGGAAGTTTTTGTTCCCGAAGAGATCTACGAAATCGTCGCCGGTGCGGCGTTCATGGAAGCAATGGTAAAGCCGGTGGCGTCGTATCGTCACTTGCTCAAGGAGAAAGTTGACGTCTGGGCCGTGGGTCCGGGTCTTGGGAAATCGCGCGCGGCCGAGATGCTTGAATTCGTCGAAAGAGTGAAGCAACCCATGGTGCTGGACGCGGATGGGCTGAACATCGTGTCTGAAGAAATTTCGGTGCTCCGGCGTTGCAAAGGCGAACGCTTACTGACCCCGCATCCCGGCGAAATGAGACGCCTTTTCCCCGATGACCAACAATCGCGCGGCAAAACAGCGACGAAATTCTGTAGTCGCTTTCGGGTCACACTTTTGCTCAAAGGCAGTCGCACCATCGTCGCTGAACGCGGTCGACCGTTGAGCTACAACACGACAGGTAGCCCAGGCATGGCTACCGGCGGAATGGGCGACGTTCTGACAGGAGTCTGCGCCGGCTTGCTGGGACAACGCCTGTCGCTTTACGATGCTGCGCGCGTCGGAGCATGGATATGCGGTCGCGCAGCGGAAATCGCAATCTTTAATGGCAACCAGAGCGAGCAGTCGCTGTTGCCGCGCAATGTTCTCGAACACCTCGGCGACGCGTTCAAGGAATTGTAGTAAACGTGTAGGCACCCGACTCTTGGCTTTTCCTGCTTTCCTGCGTTCCTGATTCGTAGATTCTTGGATAGTGGCAAAATTTGTTCTGATCGGCAGCGGCCTCGCTGGCGGATTGCTCGCCACGTATCTGGGGCGGCGTGGCTACGAGGTGGATCTTTACGAGCGGCGCGCTGATCCGCGCGAAGGCAACATCATCGGCGGGCGCTCGATCAATCTGGCGATTTCGACGCGCGGAATTCACGCGCTGGAACGGATCGGGATCGCAGAGGAAGCATTGAAACACGCGATCCCGATGCGCGGCCGGATGATCCATGATAAATCCGGCGAGCTGCATTTCAGCCCGTACGATGTCGATCCGAAAAAATGTATCAACTCGATCGGACGCGCAGCACTTAACACCACAGTTATCGAAGCGGCACAGCGTTATTCCAACGTTCGTGTGCATTTCAATCACAAGTGCACCGGCGTCGATTTGGATTCCGCGATGGTGCATCTGGTAAACACGCAAACTGCGGCGAAGGCGCCGCGGCTACGTAGCGGCGACGCCCTCGTCGCCGAAATCACCGTGCGAGGCGACGCAGTGGTGGGCGTCGATGGCGCGTTCTCCGCAGTACGCAAATCGATGCAGCGCGAGATCGCCAAATTTCAATACGACGAAAATTATCTCGCCCACGGATACAAAGAATTGACCATTCCACCCACTCCGGATGGCTCGTGGCAAATGGAGAAGAACGCGCTTCACATCTGGCCGCGGAAAAGTTTCATGATGATCGCGCTGCCTAATCCCGACGGGTCATTCACCTGCACGCTCTTCTGGGAATTCGAAGGACCCCACAGTTTCGCTACGATGAAGACTGCCGACGACGTGCGCCAGTTTTTCGAGGAACAATTTCCGGATGCCGTGCCGCTCATGCCGAGTTTGCTCGACGATTTTCGCGATAATCCAACGGGTTCACTCGTGACCATTCGCTGCGCGCCGTGGTTTTACCGTGACAAGGTTTGCCTGGTCGGCGATGCCGCACACGCGGTGGTACCATTTTATGGCCAGGGGATGAATGCTGCCTTCGAAGATTGTGTCGTGTTGGATCAGTGTCTTGAAGAATTTTCCGGGAACCGCGAGCGCGCATTCGCCGAATACTTTCGTCGGCGAAAAGAAAACGCCGATGCGCTTGCCGATCTTGCGATCGAAAATTTCATCGAGATGCGAGACAAGACCGCGTCGAAAACATTTCGCGCGAAAAAGAAATTGGATCACGCGCTGGAAGCTGCCCTGCCAGGAATATATATGCCGCTTTACACAATGGTCACGTTCACAAGAATGCCTTACGCAAAAGCGGCAAAGCGGGCGCAGAT
>DASXOI010000114.1:0-7000 GCA_036494375.1 Candidatus Udaeobacter sp. | reverse complement strand
GGAAGAGCCACTTGACTCCGCCACAAAATACCTGCTCGCAGCAGAACATGAACAGCCGTCGGCCGCACTAGGGCACGACCTGCTGGCTGCCAAAATTTCATATGGAGTGTTGGAACGACACCCGAAAAACGAATCGGCGCGAAGCATCTATAATTTTGCTGTAGCGCGTGTCGTTCAGGACATCGATCGAACCGATCTCGAGCCGTGGCGGCATCCCATCACTGTCGTTACGGATGAAGGTCGTTATACTCTCGTATCTCCCAAGCCCGTCGACGCGGACCATGATCCGAGTCGATACGATTTATTTCCGACCGACACGTTGAAGATCGGCGGGACATTTTTCAAGACCTACTCGACTGTGAGTGGCCTTGGCGCGCCGATTGCAGTGGTTGGGCGCACAGAAAGTCCGCACTTCCGTCAGCAATACAAACTTCGCCGCATTTACGCGCCGATCACCGCGATCGTCCGCTTCTCCGGCCGGAAAGCGAGCTTGGAGTTCGTGGATCCGTTAAACGCCGAAAGAATCACACTGAACAAGCAAATCTTTCCTCTGGCCGCTGATTTTGATGCGCCTACGGCACTGCTGATCGCTCGTGAACGCCCGGAACGGCTTGGCCTCTCGCGGGTCATGAACCCGGAAGCCTATGCAGATACAGCAATGCTTACCCGGTTGCAGCAATTCGATCCCGCGCGAACGCCCGTGATTTTCGTTCACGGCTTGCAAGAAACAGGAGCGAGCTGGGCGCCAATGATCGACTCCCTTCGGAATGACCCAACGATAAGGAGGCATTATCAGTTCTGGTACTTTAGTTATCCGAGTGGTTATCCCCTTCCCTACGCCGCCGCGCTCTTCCGCCACGATCTGAATGGAATCGAGCGCGCGTTCCCAAATCACAAGCGCATCGTCCTGATCGGTCACAGCATGGGCGGAATGATTTGCCGATTAATGATCACAGATGCGGGCGACAAAATTTGGCGCGATTTTTTTGGCACACCGCCGGCGAAAACTCCGCTGGTAAGCGACACACGCAAGCTCGTGGAAGAGGCGCTTGTTTTTAATCATCGGCCGGATATTCAGCGGGTGATATTTATTTCGACTCCGCATCGCGGCAGCGAGCTGGCCTCGAACTGGATCGGACGCATCGGCGCCGCTCTTGTCAGGACTCCGCGGCTTTTCACCTCGATCTATGCATCAACCAAACCGCTTCTAATCGCCGACCCTGCGGCTAGACCGCTAAACCGTATGCCGAATAGCGTAGATACGCTTGAGCCTAACGATCGGTTTGTTGAAGCGGTGAACAAGCTACCGACCACGCCCGGTATTCCGTACCATTCGATTATCGGCGACCGCGGCCGGGGCAACACACCGGATAGTTCCGATGGAGTAGTTCCATACTGGAGCTCGCATCTCCCGGGCGCGCGATCGGAGTTAATCGTCAATTCGGACCACGGCGCGCAATATAATCCGCAGGCAGTTCGAGAAGTTGAGCGAATTCTAAAATTGAATCTGCCCCTTTCGCGGTATTGATCTCATGAAGAGAATCCGTTTTCCGTTGCTTGTGGTTTTTGCGTTGTCGATCCGCCTCACGCTCGGTTCGGAAGCGCCTGCTCTGATAGATCGACCTAACGCCGATGCCGGTCCGACTCAAATCTCAGTCGGCATCTGGGTGGCGGACGTCAGTAACATCGACAGCGCGCAACAGACGTTCACCGCCGAGATCGCTGTCGCGTTGCGTTGGAAAGATTCTCGTTTGGCTCATACCGACAAGGGGATTGTGCGCTACCCGCGAGAACAAATTTGGCATCCGCGCGTTGGTATTGTGAATGAAACAAATTCTGTCAGCCGCAAAATGCCGGACTCGGTCGAAGTCGATCCCGATGGCACGGTTACTTCCCGGCAACTTTACGCCGGAGCCTTCACGCAACCCCTGCGATTGCAATCATTCCCGTTCGATCGGCAAACTTTTCGCGTCCAGCTGGTCGCTGTTCGGTATCAGTCCAACGAAGTAGTATTCGTACCAGATCAGATTTGGATTCAGGACGGGCTTAAGGGGGCTGGCGGGATCTCGCCATCTGTTACCCTGCCAGATTGGACCATAGAGAAATTTGAGGTCAAGCCGCTCGTGTACGCGCTGGCGCCGCGCCATCAGTATTCAAGTTACGCCTTTGAATTCACGGCCTCGCGCAATGTCGAGCACTACATCTTGAAAGTTATCCTTCCTCTCGTCCTGATCGTGATCAGTTCGTGGGCCGTTTTCTGGATCGATCCGATTAACGCCAGCTCTCAGGTCAGCATCGCGATGACTTCAATGCTGACGCTGATTGCTTATCGTTTCGCCATCGACAGCCAGCTGCCCCCGTTACCATACATGACGCGACTGGATGTCTTTATCCTAACAAGCACATTGCTCGTTTTCCTTTCCCTCATCGAGGTTGTGGCGACGATCATCCTCGATAACGGCCAGAAGAAGAAGCGGGCGAAGCGAATTGATGGTTTCTGCCGCGTGATCTTTCCCGTAGTCTTCCTTTTGGCTTCAATCGCCATCTTTATGCCTCCGCGATGAGTGTGGGGCAGCGCGCCGTTTTGGTGATGGCGGGATGACTTATAATTTTTCGAGTGGGGCTTTAGATGGATCGATCTCCATTAAGGGCTTGTGAGAAGGCATGGGCGACATTCCTGATCGTTGCATCAGCTCCATGATCCGGAGCGCGTTGCGGCTCTGCTCAAGCCGCTCGTTCTCGATCAGGTAATCCTTTGCGTATCCGGACCCAGCAAACAGCGATGATGGTGATGCAGACCGCAGCGACGGCGTTGTTGGGTTTAGTCATATTGGCAGGACCTCGATTGATTCAGCTGGGCGACCACGGTTTTCCGCAAATTCCTCGTCGATCCAAATTTCGACCAGCGAACTGACGCTGCTGCACCGAAGAATCAGTCGAGGCTTTATGGTTCCATCACGATGGAGCCGATGCCGTCATGATGCGGATGTTGTCGCTCAGCTAGCCGTTGCCTGCTGCAAGCCAAGCGACTGCAGTGTGTCGGACGATAGGCTCCCGGTTACGTTTAGCTCATTAGCGATTTGAACCTTCGCCACCGCGTCACGGATGGTCGGGCCGACATGCCATCGATTGAACCGGCGTAATGCCCCAATTAAGCAAGACGCGTTTCGACAAAAACCCAGTGCACGCTGCGCCGTTAACTGCATGGAAACTGATTTCTCAGTCTTGATGAAGCTGTGTTTTCGCGGGAGCCGACAAGTTTTGATCAACTGTCGCAGGGTCTGAAACGTTGGAGAGATATTCGTACACGACAGAAAAGTCCTCTGTGTCATGCCCGCCGCGCATGGCCAGTCGATAAATTTCTTTGGCCACACTCGTCTGGGGTATGGCCACACCCGATTCGTACGCGCTGACGGTCGCGAGATGCATATCTTTTTGCATCCAGCGCAGCGGAAACTCGGCCTGGTAGTTTCCGTTGTCGATCTTGGCTCGTTTTGATTTCAGAAATGGCGGGACAGCAGGCGTGTCGAGCAATGAATCGAACAAAACTTTGCGCGAAATTCCAAGTCCTTCGCCCAAAGCCATGCCTTCGGCGAATGCTACCATGGCATTGCCGAGTAACAGATTGACTACCATTTTCATTGAGGCCCCAGTGCCGTGTCCGCCGGTATGAACAATTTTATTGCCCATACATAGCAGTAACGAACGAACTCTTTCCAAGTCGGCCGGATTAGCTCCTACCCAAAAAATGAGCTTACCTTCCGCGGCAGCGGGAGCAGAGCCGGTCACAGGTGCGTCGACAAAATGAATCTCTCGGCGCGCTGCTTCGGCTGCCATCTTTTTCGAGAACGATGGATTCACCGAACTGCAATCGACCCAAAGCGAGTTTGGCTTGAGGTAATCCAGAAATCCGTTAGCTCCCAGGGCTGCTTGTTCGACCGCCTCGGGATGAGCGAGCATCGTGAACAAGACGTCCACTTGTTCGGCGAGTTTTGCCGGCGAATCTGAAAATGTTCCGCAGGGACCAAGCAAGGGCTCGGCTTTGGCGCGAGTACGGTTGAACAAAACCATCGAATGGCCCTGCTTCTGCAAGTTCGCCGCCATACGACTTCCCATTATGCCGAGACCGATAAAACCAATTTTCATATTTATTTCTTTGTTAAGCTGCCGTGACTAACTCCGGTTGGTAGGTATTTCTCCCCTCGATTGCCGCGATCTCTTCGTTCGTGAGATTAAGCTCGACAGCGCCAACATTTCTTTCGACCTGCTCGGGGCTGCGTGACCCGACGATCGCGCCGGTCACCGCAGGATCGCGCAGCGTCCAGGCAATCGCGACCTGTCCCGGAGGACGTCCATAGCGTTGACCAATCTCTCGCAGGCGGTCAACGAGTGCGAGGTTTTTCGAAAGCCTCGGTTCATGGAACTCGACGTCACGACTGCGCCAATCAGTGAAGGGCAGATTTGCTGCTCGTGTCCGAGTCATCGCTCCGGTCAACAACCCGGATGCCATCGGCGAATAGACAATGACGCCAAGTCCTTCCGATCGGCAGTAAGGCAGAGTTTCTTGCTCGACTTCGCGCCGAATTAACGAATAAGGAGGCTGCAAAGAAGTGATGGGAGCGATTGCCTGCGCCCGACGCATTTCCTCGACGTTAAAGTTGGATACGCCGATCCATCGGACCTTCCCTTCTTTTTGCAGTTGAGCCATCGCAGTCCACCCTTCTTCCAGGTCCTCTGTCGGCCAATGGATTTGATAGAGATCGATCACATCGACATTCAGCCGACGCAGACTGGCTTCGCACTCGCGGCGGATGGAATCCCTCGCCAAAGAGCGATGAATGCATCCTTGTTCGTCCCAAGGCTGACCACATTTGGTGAAAACGTATGGCCGAGGTCCGGGCCAGGTCCTCAGCGCAAACGCGACGATTTCCTCGGAGTGGCCCAGTCCATAAACGGCGGCTGTGTCGATCCAGTTAACGCCAAGCTCGAGCGCGCGGTGAATCGCGGCGACGGACGCTTTGTCATCCTGGTCGCCCCAACCATGCTCCCAACCCGATCCGCCGATAGCCCAGGCGCCAAAGCCAAGAGGTGTGATGGACAAATCGGAGTTACCCAGGCGCTTCGTTCTCATGTCAGACTTGATGATAGATTTTGTTTTCGTGTTTGCTGTTCTCATAGGTTGAACCTCTCGCAATTTGTGATCGTCGATCCCTTCTCGTTAAATCTAGCCGTGGTTTCGTTCTGATCGGATGTTGTTCAGCTTGCCGTCGACTGTATTACACCAAGTGACTGCATCATATCGGGCGATAAACTCCCCGTTACATTCAGGTGATTCGCGATTTGATACTTCGCCACTGCGTCACGCGTTGAGGGTCCGAAAACGCCGTCGATGGAGCCGTTGTAATAGCCAAGGTTCAGTAAATCCCTCTGAATTGCTTGGATCGTGGCGCTATCAGCGGGTCCAATTTCATAGGTCGCCCCGTTGTTATCGTACGGGTCAACATCCGCGTTGTAATCGTACGGATAGTAGTCGTCGGCATAGTAGGGAAGGTAATCCCACGGAAAAAATCCATCATCCAGTCCAAACCAGAAACCGTTGGTAAACACAAAGAAGCGGCCGTGATCGAAATGGGCATGCCGGCGATCCCAGTCGCCGTGCCAATTTGTGTCATGACGTTCAGCGATGTGGTGGTCGATCCGGCCACTCACTCCGCGTTGCGGAAGTGTTTGCGATGGATGCACTGTTGAAGCCATTGCGGCGCGATTGTTTGTAATGTTGGAGGTAACGGATCGATTAGGCCGTCCATCATAGATAGGCTGTCTGGATGATGGATGACCCATTGAAGAGAACCGCGGCCCTGCGCCAGCAAAGTTCGCGGCGCTGCCTGAGAAGCGCGCTCCGCCAAAGCCGACTCCGCCGCCGCGCATGCCGACTCCGCCTGCAAAACCGCCAGCGCGGAAGCCGCCGCCATGAAAACCACCACCGAATCCTCCCCCATGGAAACCACCGCCACCACCATGGAAGCCTCCGCCTCCACCGAAACCACCGCCACCACCGCCGTGCCCAGCAGCCCATGTTATGGGAGCAAGCATCACGAACGTGATGCCAACTACTGAGCTAATTAAATTTTTTGTTTTCATGTTTCACGATCACTCCCGCTATGCTTCATAACCATTGCGCGTCTGCGGGATTTTGTGATGCCACTGACGGGGCGCTGCTTGCTCCCTCGTTCGAGTGAGTGCTCCCGAGCGAAGGCTGTAGCGGCGGTTGCTGACCCGGGGCCAACAACAACGGCAAGATGGTTCCGATAACGAAAGTTAGAATCAAAGCCAATCCGACATCGTTGTCCCCACTGTTGGTAGAGCGGCGTTTTGCAGCCCGACAGTTGAGTGACAGCCGCTCCAGTTACCACAAGAGCAGCCAAAGCATCGCCCCCAGGATCATCGCGATCAGAATAGATCCACAAATAATAGATGTCCGTCGAGACGCAGCAGGATTCACGGTTGAAGTTAGATATTCCTTAGAAACCAATTGAACACTCTCGGGATGATTGTCGAAAATCAGAATGCGTCGGATGACTTTGCCACTAACATCAACTTTCGGCGGTACAACGATGGCGAAGATTCTCTTTCGTCCTGAGCTTCCTGAATCGCAAAGAGACGGACCGCCGACGTGAGATATCCGAATCCATTTCGGACGCGGATACTTTCCAGGACGGAGCCGCGACGGCGCGTTTGGTCGGCGCTCGTAATTAAACCGTGGACTGTTCATTAGCTCCACGATACGGCTGGCCAGCAACTGGCCGCTATTGCACGAGTGCAGGATTTTTTAATCTCCCCTGCGGGATGGTTGTCACTGTCTCGTTTGGACGGTGCGACGAGTTCGGGTTGTCCCAAAGCCTGAGGCGACTTTCAGTACTGAAAGCGCGCGTCAACAACAGCTTCGAGCAGCACCCCAGGACTGGATTAGTTCAGGACCCTTAAATTCTTGCGTCAGTCA
>DASXOI010000113.1:0-1783 GCA_036494375.1 Candidatus Udaeobacter sp. | reverse complement strand
ATTCGTGATCTGTTGCGGCTCGCCTTTGCCGTCCTGCGAACGCACATACAGTTCGTTCTCGCCGGTCGCGTCGGAATTGTACGCAATCCATTTTCCGTCGGGCGACCAAACCGCGTCGCGTTCGTGTGCACCTGAAGTTTTGCTCAGATTGCGGGGCGTCCCATTCCTTGCGGGGACCGAAAAGAGATCGCCGCGCGCAACGACGATGGTGCGCTCGCCGTCGGGCGCGAGGTTTACTGATTCAACATGCTTGGCCGCATCCACCAATCCGCCGCGCCCGCTGTCGAAGTCTTCTTTGATGTCGATGGCCACAGGCGTGGCCTGGCCTGTGGCCAGATCATAACGCCAGATTTGACCGGCCTGCTCAAACACGATCGATTGTTTGCCCATCGATGGGAATTTGATGTCGAAGTCCGTGAAGTGCGTCAGTTGCTTTGTTTCCTTTGTTGCAAGATCTACAACGAAGAGATTCATGCGGTTGTCCCGGTCAGAAATGAAATAGATTTTGTTGTCCGGTCCCCACATTGGGCAGATGTCCTGGGCGGGATTGTTCGTTAGGTTTTCGGTGGCGCCGGTTTTAAAATCGTAAAGCCAAACATCATCTGCCATGCCGCCGCGATAATGTTTCCACGTGCGGAATTCGCGGAAGATGCGGTTGAAGGCCATCTTCGAATCGTCCGGCGAAAATGAACTGAATCCACCGCGCGGCACCGGCAATTGTTGCGGCAATTCTGAGTCCAAACCGACGGCGAAAAGCGAGCCGACGAAATCGTTGAACGATTTCATGCGCGACCGAAAGACGATGAGCGGCTTGGTGTTTTCCCATGCCATCACAATGTTGTTCGGCCCCATGCGATCAGAAATATCATCGCGGCCCAGTGTGGCGGAAGTCGTCAGGCGTTTCGGCACGCCGCCTTCGGCTGGCATGACGTAAACTTCTCTGTTGCCGTCGTACTCCGAACTAAAAGCGATTTGAGTGCCATCGGGGGAAAAGCGCGAAAACGAAGTGTAACCCGGACCGCTTGTTAGGCGACGCGCTGTGCCGCCGTCTTTGCCGACGGTGTATAATTGGCCTGCATAACAGAAGGCAATGTCCCGATCATTCGTGGTCGGAAAACGCAGTAGGCGCGTCGTGTTCGGTCCGCCGCCCGACGGATTCGCCGTGGCGGACGGCTTTTGCGCTGGGGCAGTTGTGAACGCGCAAACGAGGATCGCGATCGAGAGAGAAAAGCAACGACAAAGCATATTCATAAAGTAACGAGAGCGAAGTGACCAAAATGCTGTCGAACGCATCGGATGCAACAGCGATTTCATTCCGAGATTGGATGCACTGCCGTGTCGAATTGGATTCAAAATGTGCCGGAAAGACAGATGTGTCGTTATGAGATTTCGGCGCGCGCCAAGTCGGCCGCTAACGATGTTTAACCTAAGACCGTGCAGCGCGGGTCCCACGGCGGTAAACTGAACGATCATTCATGGAATGGCTCAATGATCCGGATGCATGGCGCGCTACAAAGCCGGCGACTGCAGAAGGCGATCCATCGCATCGAAGCGCCGCACTGAACCTGTGAAGCTGGCGCGCCCGCTTGGTTGGATCTCCCAGCCTGAAACGTGTTGGAGGGCGCTCGAGATTGTGACAGAGCTTTAAGGCTTCCAGTCGACAGCGTGCTCTTCGAGGTAGGCGTCCACCGCGCTGCCTATGGTCGGATAGAAGTCGGCGGCACCGAAGCGATCGAATAGTTCGAAGCGTTTCAGCTTGTCCTTGACTGGATCCTTCATTTCG
>DASXOI010000112.1:0-12237 GCA_036494375.1 Candidatus Udaeobacter sp. | reverse complement strand
ACTTGCGAGTTACGTTGAGAAAGGCCGGGTAGGCATCGAGCGTACCGGCGTGCTCGGCGAGATCCGCGTTAAAATCTGAATCCGCTGCCCTGTGTAGTTTTGCATTAAAATCGATCCGAGATCTTTCGCTTCGCTCAGGATGACATTTCAAGCGTCAGCGCCCCGGCATCATCTCGAGAAGAAAACCTTTGAAATATTCGGTTTCAGGAATTGTCGGCAAAACCGGATGATCCGGTGCCTGCTCGAACCGGACCAAACGGCGCGCGGAGCGACGCGCGTCCACAAGCGCATCGGAGATTGTTTCCAAAAATGCTGCATCATTCACGTGATGCGAGCAGGAGAAGGTCGCCAGCAAACCATCTTTTGATAAGAGCTTGAACGCACGCATGTGCAGTTCCCGGTAGCCGCGTAATGCGTCGCGCAGGCCGCTCTTCGTCCTAGTGAACGAGGGCGGATCGAGCACAATCAGATCATACTGTGCACCTCCTTTTTCAGCTCCGCGCAGGAATTGAAATACATCCCGCTGCACCCACTCCACCTTTAGTTCATTGCGCGCAGCATTTCTTTTCGCTGCGGAAATGTTCTCCGAATTTTCTTCGATACCGGTTATTTCCGTTGCCCCCCCGCGCGCGCAGCTCAACGCAAATGCACCTTGATTTGTAAAGCAATCCAGAACGCGCCGGTCGCGAGCGTAACGCGAGAGGATTCCGTAATTATGCTTCTGATCGAGATACAAGCCGGTCTTATGTCCGCGCAAAAAATCGACTTCGAGCTTTACGCCTTCGATTTCGATTGCGATTTGCGATGGACTTCCGCGCAGAACGCCGCTGCGTAATTCCAATCCTTCCGCCCTGCGAACGGGCGCGTCGTTTCGTTCGATGATGCAAAATGATTGTAGGGCAGGCGCTACGCCTGCCAGCTCGGTCCCGACAAGCGAAGCGCTTGCCCTGCAAAAAACATGCTCAATTGCATCCACGATCAAATCTTTTCGCATGTCCATTGCCAGCGTGAGCGTTTGCAGGACGAAATCATCGCCATAACGATCGATGATCACCCCAGGAAGACCGTCGCTTTCGCTCCACACCACGCGGCGCAGCTTTGCATCGGCGTTTCGCCGGTCCCGGTATTCGGAAGCCTGCTCGATGCGGCGCTGAAAAAAATCCAGATCAAGGTCTTGCCTTCGCCGCGAGAAACGGCGCGCAACAATTTGCGATTTCGAATTGTAAATGGCGCTGCCAATCAAATGATCTTTGCCGTCCTTGAGCGAAATCACATCGCCATCCGCGGGATTTCCGAAAACTTTGAGCACTTCGCTGGAAAACACCCAGTCGTGCCCATGCAAAATTCGCGCTCGCGGTTTAATGACGATGCCAGCCATGAAGAGGAATGCTCGGGCTATCTTAGCGCGTGATTCGAGACTACGGAATTTGGGGAAGCGTGTTGCTAAGACGCTTCGGGTCCACCTTGAAGATAGCGAGGTCGGAGTTTTCAAACACCTTCAATAGGTTGGCGGGCATCGTTGCAGGAATACCTTCTGTTTGCTTGCTGACGACGACGTATCGCACATTTACGTCCTGCAATAAGGCGTCTTCAACGTTTCCAAATCGCCAGTCGTCCCAAAACTTCTTTTCCGCGGCCTCCCTCCGCAGGTACTCGTTTCGTGCAACCAAACCTGAAGAAAAATAGCCGAGCGGCACCCGACATTTCGTCAGCGCGAGGACAGGTGCATTCAGCGTATCGTCGCACAATACCACGTCACCGGGATGGGCATCCTTCTGCAGGAAATCCATAGCCGCCAACGTTTGCGGATCGTAAGTTAACAACTGTCTGCCCCAAGGTTTCCCGGCGCCGAAGAAGTGATCCGGGTCGCGCCAAACCACGAAGTGCTGCACGGTCGCAGGCAAGCTGAGCACTGCTGCACTAACCATTATCCCTCCCGCGGTGAGTGCAGGATACATCCCTCGTTTGACAGCCCACTGGTAGAAAGTTTGAAAAACTTCAACGGCAAAAATCCACGCCACGTATTCGCTCTGTACCAGAAACGTGCTGCTAATCGGGTTGTACTGGAAGATCCATCCTGCTGGCGTAAAGCTGCATGTGAGCGCGATGACTACGCCGATCACCACGAAAATCCCCAGCAAGAACCGGAGAGCGCCCTCTGGTCTTGGGCGGAATACTGCAGTGAGAATTGCCGGAACGCCAATGACGCGGAGCCCAAGGCAACCCACAAGGTAAATTGGCAGCGCAACACCGGCGAAAGCGAGCGGGCCGCTTAACCACTTCCCGAAACCCAGCATCTGCATCGCGTGCGAGACGTAAAGCCATGGCTCGAATTTCGTGACGATCTGGCCGCCGCTTCTGTTCTTCATCAACACCCAGGCAACCAGGGGAATCGCCGCAATCGCAGTGCATCCGGCGACTTTGAATAAGTCTGCATTGGAAAAGAAAATGAGATAAACGACAGCAGCCAATGCAAGGCTGCACATGAGCTGCCCCGCGATCAGCATCTTGACCTCGATCAACGCGACGAACAGCAGCGCTGCGAGCAAAAGCCATGCTCGGCTGCGCTCGTGCATATAACGATCAAGACAGAATAATCCGCCAAACAGAACTGCGAGTCCGGGCAGGATTGGATTGCTATAGAACAAAGTTACAACTGACGGCGCGCTAAAGTAACGAAGCGACCAATCGCTTTTTTCACCGAGTAGCAACCCGGGAATGAACGAAAAGTCCGCACCAAAAAAAACGAGAAACACAACCAGGGCGCCGAAGTATCCAGACCGCAGCCAGCTCCTTGAGAAGCAGAAAACACTCAACATCGACAGAACGACGAACAAAGTCGGCATGAAACGTACTGTAAGATCACGAACGTTCAGGCCGGTTGCCCTGGCGAACATCGCCACCGCAAGATCCATCCCGTAATGATACGAGAGCGGGTGACCGGCAAACACAGGCGCCTGCGGAGGCACGGTGTGCGTCAACTCGTTGGCGATCGCAATATGAAACAGCACATCAGATACCGGATAGACGCGCATCGTGCCATCAGGCTGCGATGTGAAATTCGTGTAATAAAGGGGGAAAAATGCTAATGCGATGATTCCAAGGATCAGAACTCCAGCTAAAACAAGTGTGGACCTGTCGCGCGACTGCGTCGCGCTTCCGTGGCGAAACGGCTCAAGACTTGCGGAAGTGCTTAAAAGCGACTTGCGTTTGCTGGTGAGAAACCAAACACAAACGCCGGCAGCGGTCAGCGGCCAAACCAGGTAAAAACGTCCTTGGTGAGCAAACGTCATTAACCAGTAAACAAATCCGCTCAGCACGAAGCCAAGGACACAAGCCAACGTCACGTCTTCCAGAGGGGTCAATGCCCGATTAAGCGCAATTAACAGCAGTTTGCCTGGCACGTATGCCAGTAAGATGACGGCAACAAAAAAAAGGCATGTGCCGAAGAAGATTTGCATCGCTGAATTAAACTTGCACCGCCTGATCGGGAACAGACTAGCTCATCCAGCAAACCGTCAGGCAAGGCAAAATGGCATATCACGAGCGTTGCTTTGACGAACTGCCGGTTGTCTCATACCATCGGAGGCTTTGCTGAACATGGACTCAGCGTTGCAATCTGCCGAGCGGCCTTCGATTTCCGTAGTCACGCCAGTTTACAATGGTGAGGCTTCCATAGCTGAATTGTGCCGACGCCTAGCTGAAGTGTTGCCGCGGGTCGCGACACAATATGAGGTCATTCTGGTTAATGACGATAGCCGGGACCGAAGTTGGGAGATAATTTCTGAGCTGTGTTCGCGGTCGTCGACGGTGCGCGGGTTGAATCTGATGCGCAACTATGGCCAGCATAACGCGCTGCTCTGCGGCATTCGAGCGGCACAGTACGATGTGATTGTTACGATGGATGACGATCTGCAACATCCGCCCGAAGAAATTCCGCGACTGCTCGGACAACTGGAACAGCGATTCGACGTCGTTTATGGGACGCCTAAAGCAGAACAGCACGGGTTCCTGCGCGGGCTCGCATCCCGAATCACGCGACTGGCTCTGAGCATGGCCATTGGAAGGGAACTGGCGAAAAACGTCAGCGCTTTCCGCGTGTTCCGCACCCGGTTGCGCGAGGCATTTGCCGAGTATCAATCTCCGTTTGTTTCTATCGATGTGCTGCTTACCTGGGCAACAACGCGCATTGGCGCCATAACTGTCGGTTTTGAGCCACGTCGCTCTGGAGCTTCAACCTACACGTTTAAGAGGCTATTACGCCATGCACTCGACATGATGACCGGCTTTAGCACTCTGCCTTTGCAGCTCGCGAGCCTGATTGGGTTTAGCTGCACGTTACTTGGCATTGCGGTTTTTCTTTATGTCTTCGTCCGTTACTGCCTGGAAGGAAGTGTGCCGGGATTTCCCTTTCTCGCGTCGATCATTGCCATCTTCTCCGGCGCGCAGCTTTTCGCGTTGGGCGTGATAGGAGAATACCTCGCCCGCATGCATTTTCGAACGATGAACCAGCCGCCGTACGCTGTTCGTAATATTGCTGCAGCGGAGAATACAAAGACACAGAGCCAATAATGATCGCGCGACTGAATTTGGCGGCGATCGATGAACTGCGCGTCGCTTTACCGCGATTTGCTCGCGTTCCCCTGGCTCACTTGCATCATTTGAATCCCGAGCAGCGTCAGGCCTATTGGCTCGATGAGATCACCCAGAGCTTAGCGAAGGAATCGTCGATCGCGTTTCAGTGGGTCGCCTCGGGAACGATCAACGGGTTCATCGTCTATAATGATTCCCCTTGGGACAGCGAAATAACGGGACGCCGGGTTGGGACAGTGGAGCATATTGCTGCCACAACTGGTGATGATTCCGGAACGGAAATCCTGCAGGAGTTACTCGATGAGCTTACGCGAAGTCTCGCCGATCGCGGAACGCAATGCGTGGTTTGTAAGGTTCATTCCAACGAGTCGCGGGCAATTCACGCCTTGGAACAGCGCGAATTTCTGCTCATGGACTCGTTGCTGGATTTCGTTTTCGATTTTTCCCTTACGCCTCTCGCAGAAATCAATCCTCCGAGACGAGACAAACAATTGAAGATTCGTCGGGCAAAACCGGCAGACCTGCCAGCGCTCATGGCGATTAACGAGAAAGCGTTTACTGGGTACTTCGGGCGGTACCATGCGGATTCGCGAATGCCGCCCGACACGGGCACGAAAATTTATGCTCAATGGGTTCGTTCTGCGTTTCAGGGCTGGGCGGATTGGATTCTGGTGGCAGAGGTGGAGGCCAGAATCGCGGGTTACGGTTTATGGAGAAAGCCCTTGGAAATTGAGGCAAAGAATTCGCTCCGTGTCGCCCATTATGATTTAGCGGCGATTGATCCGGAATTTCTCGGGCGTGGTTTGTGGACGGCTCTCATGTTCGAAGGCATGGGCATCGCCCAAAATTACGCGCAATATCTGGTAGGGCCGGTACACGTGTGCAATCACCCGGTGCAGCACACTCTACAAAAACTGGGATGGAGAATTTCCGGTGCCAGACATTCTTTTCATAAATGGCTCAACTGACCTGCGGTTATCTCCGCGGAGTTGCTGAGATCGGGCGCGCGCTCGACTTTTGATCACAGACTTCTAGCATCAACGGGATTCTGGGATGCGAACATGCAAAGTGATTACGGCTTGTTAGGCTGGCTGAAAGTCCCATCGGTCTACAACATATTTTCTGCTGCCGTTGGTGGAAATGTACTACGCCGCAGCCTCATTCAGAATCATGTTCGGGCCAAACCTGGCGATAAAGTGATCGATATCGGCTGCGGTTCGGCGGAAGTGCTCCGTTACCTTCCCGATGTCGACTACGTCGGGATCGACATCAATCCAAACTATATTGCGTTTGCCAGGCGAACTTACGGCGACAAGGGGACCTTCCTGGTCGGCGACACGCAATCATTCCGGGGCGAGCCGCGATTTAAAGACGCGAATGTCGTGATGGCGTTCGGGCTTCTACACCACCTGGACGATGAAGAGGCAGCTGACTGTCTTCAATTCGCGTACGACGCCTTGCGCGCGAAAGGACGATTCATCTGTCATGAAGCGTGTTGGATCCCGAATCAGGGAGTAGTTTCCAAATATATCATGTCAGTTGACCGGGGCCGCAGCATTCGAACGGAAGAGCAATACCGCCAGCTTGCAGGGAAGATTTTTAACAAAGTGGATGCATGGGTGAACACGAACCCACTGCGAATCCCGTACGTGACTATCGTTCTTGAATGCGAGAGGTGATGCTTTGCGCCTGAGCGAAAAATGAAACGATGTCTCGCATGCGAAGCTCGCTTCCAAAGCGACGATTGGACATGCCCCAAATGCCGTTTTCGCCCAACTTTGCGCGATGAGATATTTCAATTTGCCCAGGACCCGCCGGAGGCCGGCTTCAAACCGGAATATTTCCCGCGGCTTGCCGCGATTGAGCAAGCCCACTTCTGGTTTCGCGTGCGCAATAAGCTCATTCAGTGGGCCCTCGGCAATTATTTCCCAGATGCGAAAAGTTTTTTTGAGGTTGGCTGCGGCACCGGCTTTGTGCTTGCTGGGATTCGCGAAACATTTCCAGGGATGCGGCTAGTGGGCAGCGACATTTTCACAGATGGACTCGCCTTTGCCAAAGCACGCCTGCCGGGGGTGGATTTATATCAGATGGATGCCCGATCAATTCCGTTTGAGGCTGAATTTGATGTCGTAGGCGCGTTCGATGTGCTCGAGCACCTCGTCGAGGATAACAGGGCACTGACACAAATGTTCAATGCCGCAAGACCCGGCGGTGGATTGCTGATTACTGTGCCGCAACAGCGGCATTTGTGGAGCGCGAGCGACGAACACGCTATGCATCAACGGCGCTACAGCCGCGCTGAATTACGTCGAAAAGTCGAGGGCGCTGGGTTCCAAATCGAGCGAATCACTTCTTTCAATTCGCTGTTGTTTCCGCTTATGGTTTGGTCGCGCATGCGACAAAAACGCGATCAGGATTTGCAACGGTGGCGTGAACTTGAAATCAGTCCACCGCTTAACAAAACTTTGGAGAGCATTTTAAAATTCGAGCGGTTGCTGATAGAAAAAGGTGTTTCGTTCCCCGTGGGAGGATCGCTTTTGTTGATCGGTCGAAGACCTTTGAGCTCGTCGTGATCCAAATTCCTTTCAATCGTCCGTTTGCCACCGGCAACGAACTTGATTACATCCGGACCGCGATCGCGGCGCCGAAGTTTTCCGGTGACGGCCCCTTCACCGCCGAGTGCCATCGTCTTCTGGAACATTCGCTTGGCGTTCAGAAAGCGCTGCTTACGACGTCCTGCACGCATGCTTTGGAAATGGCTGCCCTGCTCCTGAACCTCGGACCTGGAGACGAAGTAATTGTTCCCGCCTTCACTTTTCCCTCTGCGCTAAATGCGTTCGTCTTGCGCGGCGCGAAACCTGTCTTTGTAGATGTTCGCGCGGACACGCTTAACCTCGATGAGATTCAAATCGACCAACGCATTACCGAACGGACGAAATCCATTTTTCTGGTGCATTACGCCGGCGTCGCATGCGAAATGGACATCATAACGCCGATCGCGCGCCGGCATGGGGTGGCAGTGGTCGAGGATAACGCACATGGTCTTTATGGAAAATACCGCGGACGGTATCTCGGCACCTTCGGCGAACTGGCTACTCTGAGCTTCCATGAGACCAAGAATTTCTCGTGCGGCGAAGGCGGCGCCCTGCTGATCAATGATGCGAAGTTTAACGAGCGCGCCGAAATTCTTCGGGAAAAGGGAACCGATAGAAGCAGATTTTTTCGCGGCGAGGTGGACAAGTACACGTGGGTAGACATCGGGTCGAGCTATCTTCCGTCAGACCTGCTGGCCGGATTCCTTCGCGCACAACTCGAATACCGCGATCAAATTCAGTCGAAACGACGACAAATCTGGGAAACCTACTCACAAGAGTTGGGTTCCTGGGCCGAAGCGAACGGCGTCCGGCTTCCCATGGTCCCACCCGAATGCGAACAGAGTTACCACATGTTTTACGTGGTCATGCCCTCACTTAAGAGCAGAGAGAAATTGATCTCGCATCTCGCAGGCTTTGGGATTCTCGCTGTTTTTCATTATCTACCGCTGCATTTGTCGCCAATGGGCGGGCGTTTTGGCGGACGCCAGGGCGATTTTCCGGTCACTGAAGATTTATCCGATCGACTTTTGCGTCTTCCGTTTTTCACCGGAATGAGCAGTTCGGAGCAGAACCAGGTAATCGAGGTCGTGCGAGCGTTTCGCTGCTAAACAGGCGATGCTTGAGCGGGCCCGATGAATCAGATTCAACAGTTGGCAGGCACGGACGAGCAAAAGCAGCGATCGGCACGCGGCTTCGATAGCTACGGGTTAATAGCATGCCTTGTTATATCTAGCTTCTTTATCGTCTGGATAACACTTGTAACTAAGCGCCTTAACTTTGGCTCTGTAGTTTTTCTGTTCGCACTACCATGGGTTCTCCTTAAAGCGGGCGCCATTGTCACAGCCGCTCTACGTTTTCCCTCTTTTTTCGCGCTCGATTTCCTTTTGGGCGCTACGGTTGTCTCAGTTGCGGTGATGAGTTGGACGTTTTTCATACCACTCTCGCTGTGGTTTCTGCTGATCGTGCTCATGGTCGCAGTCGCGACCATTCCCAGGGTTCTTCCGCGTCACCGGCGCGATCCGCTTTCCGCTTTAGGGCTGTTAAGCGTAATTGTCTCTCTTGTTGCAGCAACCGGCTGGTCTCACGATCTGATTTTCCCCACAACTCCTCTCGACGGGACCATTGTTTTCAAGCCGTGGTCGGACTTTTTCATCCACGCGACTTTTATAGCGCGCAGTTTGCGATCCCAAACTTTGCTTCAAGTGGGGAATTACGAGTGGAAAGGCTTTCCCGCAATTTTCTATCATTACGCGAGTTACTCTATCCCGATATGTTTGGCGAAGGTCGGATCTCTTCCAGCTTACGAGACCGCCATAGGCTTTTGGACACCGTTCGGATCCTTTCTCGCAGGATTGGCCAGCTATGCGTTGGGCCGAGCCTTTTGGAGCCAGGCTGCTGGACTGGTGGCGCTCGTAGCTACTTCCCTGATACCTGACGCCGCCATGTTAAACATCGCTCATCCGACCTATGGCTATTTCTGGCTGCAGCACGTTGCTCCTGGAGGGTTGTATGCCCTGGCAGTTGCTGGAATAGCTCTAATACTTATCGCCAGGGGAGCGCGCGAAGGACGACGAGCGTGGATAGCATCGGGAGTTGTGACAGGCGCGCTTGTTGTTTTTTTCAAAATTCAGATCTTCGCCGCGGCGTTTCCGCTGCTAGTTTCGTTTGCCATCGTGGGATGGCCGCCGCGTAAGCCGTGGCAATGGCTAATTGTTG
Source organism: Candidatus Udaeobacter sp. (assembly GCA_036494375.1). GTDB lineage: Bacteria > Verrucomicrobiota > Verrucomicrobiia > Chthoniobacterales > UBA10450 > Udaeobacter. Next base: position 2,833 of record DASXOI010000112.1, on the reverse strand, counting down.
GCGGTTGCGTTGCCGTTGGCGTGGCTCTCCTCCCACTGGCGAATCGTTTTTACATCGGACCGAACGTCCGTTTCGATCTCTCTGGCAGCGTTTGGTATTGGCAGGTACTGGCGAAGGTGGCCAACGGTACACCTGTGGAGAGTTGGTATCGAGTTTTCAACGATGCTCATCCATTTCCTTTACATCTGCCGCGAGCGATCGGGTTACTTCTGATCAACGCTTTGGGAATCTTCGCGATCGTTGCCCCACTTGTTTGGCTCTTTGTCGCGTGGCGCAAAATGTGGCAATGGTCGGAAGGGATTTCCGTGGCTGCTGTAGGGATTCTGTTGTTGATGACCTTTGGTATGGGTGGAACCGGCACCTCGGATAATGCGCACGAATTCATACATCGTCCGTTCGTTTGGGCTTACTGGCTGGTGGGCTCGCTTGCTGCAGGCCGCTTGTTTTCGATCCTTGCGGCCCGTCGTCCTCAACTTTGGACCCGGGGTGTAGCTGTCGGCGCTATCGTCTTAACAGCGGTTCCACTCTGTTATGGCTCGGGGTTACAGCGTGGTAAAGGGTCGGTAGGTAACGTGCGTTCGAGCATACGCGTGGACCGTGGGCTCATCGATTGCGCTCGATACATCAGAAACCAACCGCCTGTCGATGCGGTTGTGCAGGATTCGCAACTGGACAAGTTTCTTATCGTTGGAGGATTAACCGATCGACCCTCGTTCGCGGCGAGGGTTGATGAGTGGACGAGGCAAAGCAAAGTCTTCAGGGAATCTGGGTATCAGGAGCAGCTAGCAAAACTGCAAAGACTGCAGCAGGCCAACAACATTCCGGATCTGCAGCGCACCATTCGCGAAACAGGGATCCGCTGGTACGTGGCTCATCCAGACGATTCCAACGCCTGGCCGGCCGAGTTCCGCAATCGACCGGCATTCGAATCTAACGGCTATCGAGTTTACGATATGCAGCGAGCTTTCGATTTGCGCGGCTGATTTTTGCAGGGCCCATCGCAGTCGAACGTCGTTTTTACTAGACGCTCGCCAGCAAACGTTGAACGTTCGCTGTCTCTCATATGCAAACATCTCCGCAATCCTCAATCGATCTTCACGGAATCAAGAAACTGCGCAGCGGCAAGGTGCGCGAAGTATTCGATCTGGGCGACACACTGCTCTTTGTCGTCACGGATCGAATCTCCGCCTTTGACGTGATTCTTCCCGATCCAATTCCCGACAAAGGCGCAGTGCTGAATCAGATTTCCGCGTTTTGGTTCAACCGATTCGACGACATTCGGAATCACTTTATCACGGCAACGTTCAATGAGTTTCCCGAAGAATTGCAGCAGTTTCGCGATCAGCTGGCAGGCCGCTCCATGATCGTAAAGAAGACGAAGCCCTTGCCAGTGGAATGCGTAGTGCGCGGTTATCTTGCTGGTTCCGGGTGGAAGGAATATCAGGAATCGCAGAGCGTTTGCGGCATTAAGCTGCCGCCGGGGCTCAAGCTGGCGTCGCAATTGCCTGAACCAATTTTCACCCCCGCCACGAAAGCCGAAACGGGTCACGACGAAAACATCGATATGAAACGATGCTCGGAGATTCTCGGCGCCGAATTAGCCGAACGCGTGAAAAAGCTCAGCCTGGACATTTATTCGCGCGGCCGCGCACACGCCGACCAGTGTGGAATTATCGTCGCAGACACGAAATTTGAGTTCGGCACGGTCGATGAAGATTTACTTTTGATCGACGAATGTCTGACGCCGGATTCGTCGCGCTTCTGGCCCAAGGATCAATACACGGTCGGCCAGAGTCCACCGAGCTTCGATAAGCAATTCGTGCGCGATTATCTGGAGACTCTCGATTGGGATAAAAGTCCCCCTGCCCCGCGTTTGCCGAAGGAAGTGATTGAGAAAAGTTCGGCCAAGTACGTCGAGGCATTTCGCCGCCTGACGGGAAACGAAATCGCCGGCGCATAGAATCTCATACAATCGCGTTGTCATGTTGAGCGAAGTGAAACATCTCTGATTTGATTCCGTGGCGAGCAGGCCAGAAATGATCCGAGATTCTTCGCTTCACTCAGAATGACATTTATGACACGCCGTTTAGATCAGCACGCCAGTCGTCCTCGCGGAAGGTCGGCTTAATCACAATGCCTCCGTCCCCGCCCGACATCTTGTTCATCATGACCGATCAGCAGCGATTCGATACGATCGCCGCGCTCGGGAACTCGCACATTTACACTCCAAACATGGATCGGCTGGTGCGACGGGGAATCACTTTTTCGAGCGCATACGCGACCTGCCCGGTTTGCGTTGCCGCGCGCTACACAATCCGCACCGGATGCGAGCCGGCGACGACCCGTGTTTTCAGTAATGCGAAGTCAAACGCCGTGGCTGCTCAAGCGGTAGAGATGGAAGCGCGTTGCGGACCCTACCTGGGCCGAACGATGTCGCGCCTCGGCTATCGAACTTTTGGAATCGGCAAGTTCCACACCAATCCATGGAACGAAGACCTCGGTTTCGAAGCAATGTGGCGCTGCGAAGAGACTTACCATCCGCCAAATCGCGAAGGCGATGACTACGGTTCGTGGCTCGCGCGGCAGCATCCGGAGTTCGATTTCCTGGAGCAACCCATGGGCGAACGGACTGAGATGTTTTACCTTCCGCAACGCAGCCCGCTTCCGGCCAATTTAGGTGGCGAATGGTGGACGGCTGATCGCACGATGGAGGAAATCGTAAAGCCAGATGATTCCAGGCCGTTCTTCGGATTTGTTTCGTTTGTTGGTCCGCACCCGCCACTCGCTCCGCCGATTCCCTTCAACCGGATGTACAATCCCGATCGATTGCCGG
>DASXOI010000111.1:0-2130 GCA_036494375.1 Candidatus Udaeobacter sp. | reverse complement strand
CGATATCCGGAACAGCGACTACGTTCCTGGGGACACAAGGGAGTCGGCAATCATTGCTGAACTCCCGGCAGGCAATTACACCGCGATCGTGCGCGGTGTAAATAACACCACCGGAGTTGCTCTCGTAGAAGCGTACGATCTCAGTCCCGAGACTGATTCAATTCTAGGCAACATTAGTACTCGCGCCTTTGTGCAGACGGGCGACAACGTAATGATAGGCGGTTTCATTATTGCAGGGGCTGAACCAAAGAGAGTCATTGTGCGGGGCATTGGTCCTGAGCTCGGTGCGCCTCCATATAACATTCCCAATGCATTGGCTAATCCCACCCTGGAACTGCACAATGAAGCAGGAGCTTTGATTGCCTCTAACGATAACTGGCGCCAAACGATCATTGGCGGGATTATCATGAGCGATCAAGTCCATGACATAATGGGCAGCGGCCACGCTCCAACTGACGGAAGGGAGTCGGCGATTATCGCGACACTGGCACCAGGTAACTACACTGCGATCGTGCGTGGCGTGAACAATACCACCGGAGTTGGACTCGTAGAAGTGTACGATTTGGATTAATAAGTGCTGTAGACACCTGCAACGGACGGCGTCATATTCGGTTTTAAGGCGACTAACTTACTGTGTGGCCATAGTAACGGTGAGCTTCGCCAGGACCTCTGTGTGATCTGAATCGTAAATGCGAAATTCGTAACTGGAACCTGCGAGGATCCAACTCGCCACCTGAGAGCCTTCACGCCTATGCGCGAATAACACCTCGTTACCACCGTTTTTTGAAACGTAAACTTTGCCGCGGCTCCACGAAATCGTGGTCTTGCCTGGATTGTCACCCGGAGGGACTGGATTTGGGGAAGCGCTCAGCGTCGGCTCAATTCGACGCAAAAGGACATAGGCGCGCTCGTCCCGATCCAGATCTGCTGGCGTCGAATTGGTTGTGTCGCCAATGTTGATTTGGGACAGAACACTCCAACCGGTGCGATCAAACAATCTTTTCAGACCTTCATCGGTAAAGATCCAGTAGTTCGTATAGTCGTCATTGCACTCTCGTGGCCCGAGCAAATACGCAACGGGGTAAGGCGAAAGCGAGTGACCGTCAGGCGTCTGCCTGGCGATGCGAGTACTGGCGAAACAATACCGCGTCATTTGTGCCAGCTTCTCCAGGACGAAGAACGGGTTTTTCAAATGATAGAGTGTTCCCAGAAGAAAGATGACATCGTATTTCTTGCTGGGAAGATCGACCTGAGCATCCAAATCGACCGATCGGATGGTGACAGACGAGCTGAGAGCGTCCTTCAAAGTTCGAACCCCTTGGAAACGATTGAAGTTTGTCGCTTCATTGTCGATTACGTCTACAGACAAGCCCTGATTCTCCAGGAAAAACGCAAGGTCCCCATCGGCGGCTCCGATGTCTGCGACCTTCCCATTTTCACCCTGACATACTTGAAGCAAGCTCAAGCCTGCGTCTGTCGCTAATCGCTCAAGAAGTCCAACGTTCCATAGCGTTGAGTACGGGTACCAAAATGACTTCGGACGATGAGCCAACTTAACTTCCCGAAGCCTTTGTTCCATGGAACTGGCCAGGTCGCTCAGCGGGCGACTCCCGACTGAGCTGAAATCAGCTTGCAATGCCACCGGACAATCTGACGCCGCAATTGGCCGAGGACAAATGGAAGGGCTAGAAACGTTCTGAACCTTCTGTCAAACTCGTTGCGTGCGCACACTGTCAGTTTACGATCCGAACGTTGGAATCTTCCGTGTTGCTAGCTGGTATCCTCAGTGGTGACGGGGCCACATCGGAGTGCCATTAGCCTCGCGGAGCCTCAAAAGCTCGTTTCCTTTCGTAACGTCCGCAGCAACGATCATCGATCTTCCATCCATCGTGACACGAGAACCAGTCACCTTGATTATGTCGTTGGGTTGGATGCGCGGCCTTTGCTTGTCGACGTACCAATCTGGCCCAAGCTGCACCGCGATTGTTCCTCTCCGAGTCTGTAGCAGTAGATTAATCCAGTTGCCCCGCCTGTTTGCAGGTGCGGTTTTTTCGATGGACAAAACTTTGCCTCCGAACGTTTCAATCGTTCTTACATCGTAATCGTTTTGAGCCAGAGCGTTTTGGATTC
>DASXOI010000110.1:0-10582 GCA_036494375.1 Candidatus Udaeobacter sp. | reverse complement strand
AAAATCGAACAGGTCGTGCCCTGCAGCCTAACGAGTCATCAACGCGCCGCCTACGACGCGCTTCTGCGCGAGATCCAGCAGGGTCTCGGGAGTTCCAGCAAGAATGTGAACGCCGGTGCGCAAAGGATGAAGATGCTCACTGGTTTGCTCCGTTTGCGCCAGGTCTGTTGCGATCTACGCCTCGTCGGCATCGCTAAAAAAGAGACCTCCGCCAAGCTCGATCTCCTCGACGAACTCCTCGAGGAAGCGATCGACGGCGAACACCGCGTCCTGGTCTTTAGCCAGTTTGTCTCGATGCTGCATCTCATTCGCGCACGCCTGGAGACGCTAGAGATTCCATTCTGCTATCTCGACGGCTCGACCAAACGGCGTCAGGAAATCGTGGATGGTTTCCAGAGCGATTCCGCGATTCCCGTCTTCCTGATCAGTCTGAAAGCTGGCGGCGTCGGCCTGAATCTTTCCGCCGCCGACACGGTCATTCATTTCGATCCGTGGTGGAATCCAGCGGTCGAGGCGCAAGCCACCGACCGCGCCCATCGCATCGGGCAAACCCGTGTCGTTACCGCCTACAAGCTGATCACCCGCGACACGGTCGAAGACAAAATCCTGCGGCTGCAGGAGAAAAAACTCGCTGCGATCGACGCTGCCATCGACAGCGAGGAACCGCTCATGACCGGCCTTACCACCGAAGAACTCGAAGAGCTGCTCGCGTAGGCATCACTCTTGCGGAGGGAGGAATCCGGGTCGCTTCTAACATTTGATATTCCTTGCCGCCACGAGTTTGGAGCGTGGAGCAACGAGAGGTCCCTTAACCGAAAGTATCCGACTGCGGATCCAATGTAACGAAGTAAGAATTAAGAGGTAGGAGTTATGAAGAATAGTCCCATACTTCAAGAGGAGGTTCACAGATGAAGATTTTTGTTGCAGGGGGAACGGGAGCCATCGGTCGTCCGCTGATCGCGAAATTGCTTGCCAAAGGACACACCCTGGTTGCTCTGACCCGTTCTCCAGAAAAAGCTCAGGCTTTGGTGCAACAAGGCGTAGAACCTGCCATCGCCGATGTATTCGATACCGACGCGGTCAAAGCGGTTGTCAGTCGTGCTCAGCCTGAAATCGTGATTGAACAACTCACCGCGCTACCCAGAACCTACACCCCTGAGTCAATGAACGCCGCCGCAGCCCTCAATAATCGCATCCGTTTGGAAGGAGGCGCGAATGTGCTGGCAGCCGCGCAGGCAGCGGATGTGCGGCGTTACCTGAGGCAGTCGATCGCATTCTGGGCAGTTCCTGGTCCTGGATTGGCCGATGAAGATACGCCCCTGGCATTTGATGCCTCGCCTGCGGTTGCAGCAGGTGCCCGCGAGATCACTGAGCTTGAGCATCGCTTACTAGAAAATCCTAACATGGAAGGGATCGGCCTACGTTATGGTTTCTTCTATGGACCTGGCACTTGGTTCAACCCCGATGGCGATGTTGCCCGACAGGTGCGAGAGCAGCAGTTCCCCATCATCGGGAATGGCGAAGGCGTTTGGTCGTGGTTACACATTGAGGACGCGGCGATTGCAACCATTGCAGCAGCAGAGCGCGGCAATCCCGGGTTTTATCTGATTGCGAATGATCAACCTTTACCGGTGCGCGAATGGCTCCCTGCGTTCGCTCGATGGTTGAATGCTCCACCACCGCCGCAGGTATCAGTTGAGGATGCTCTGGAAAAGGATGGTGGTGCGGATGCGGTTTACTACGGGACTGAGATGCGAGGCGTGTCTAACGCCAAGGCAAAACGCGAACTGAATTTTCAGCCGCGAGCGTTGGAGTGGATCGTTGACTGACAGTGTCCGACTGCGAATCCCATGAACGACTTAAGAAGTAAGAAATATTCGTCGTTTGTTATAGCTGCGCTCTCCGAGCGTCGATCTTGCTGACTTCGGCGGCCAGAGAACACCTCGGCAGTCGCCTTCCGCGCGGGTTGCCGAGCTTTTGCTCGCGTTCCAAATAGCGGCCGCTACGCTTCCGGGGATTCAGATTCTATGAAAAACGTTTCGATCGCTCGCGTGACTGTTGTTCTGTCGTTTTTTCTTATTTTCGGTCAGGCGACCCTTAGCGAACCAACAGCCTCCCCTGCGAGCCCCGCGAAAGAGGAAACAAATTCTCTTTCGCCCGAGGTCACTAAGAAGATCGACGAAGCAGTTACAAAGATGCTGAGCGAGAGCGGCGTCCCGAGTGCATCGATCGCGGTGGTCAAGGATGGAATACTAACTTATACCAAAGCTTACGGTTTGGCCGACATAGAATCGCATCGGTCCGCGACGACTTCCATGATTTACAGTATTGGATCGATCAGCAAACAATTCACTGCCGCATCTATTCTTCTCCTGGCCGAGGAAGGCAAACTCTCGCTTGATGATGCCGTCGGCAGCTGGCTGCCCAGCCTTACAAGAGCGAACGAAGTTACGATCCGCCAGATGCTCTCGATGACCTCCGGTTACCAGGATTATTGGCCACAAGATTATGTCGTGCCTTCAATGATGAAACCGGTTTCGCCGGAGGAAATCTTGAAAAGCTGGGCGCAAAAGCCGCTCGATTTCGAACCGGGAACGAAATGGCAGTACAGCAACACGAACTACGTCACTGCCGGCGCAATAGTAGAGCGTCTTAGCGGGATGTCTGTGCTCGAATTCCTGCACCGCCGCGTCTTCGATGCGCTCGGAATGAAAAGTGTGTTCGATTGCGATAGCTCGGCTCTGCCATCCGGAGCGCCGACTCGCTACCATCGCTATGGACTGGGCCCGGCGCGTCCAGCTCCGAAGGAAGGAAAAGGCTGGTTATTTGCCGCAGGCGAGCTGGCGATGACAGCTTCCGATCTAGCCAAATGGGATGTCACCATGATCGATCAGACAATCCTGAAACCGCAGTCTTACCGCGACATGGAAACAGCGGAGTTACTCAAGAATGGCGCCAGCACTCAATACGGTTTGGGTATAGGTATAAGTTTGGTGAACGGTCGCCGGGTGCTTGCGCATGGTGGAGAAGTCTCAGGGTTCACGGCGCAGAACGCAGTTTATCCCGACGATCGTGCGGCGGTCGTCGTGTTGACTAACATCGATGCCAATCGAGCAAGTGTGAATCTTGCGAATAAGATCGGCGAAATAATCTTCGCTCCGATTGGCAATCGTGACTCGCTGGCAAAGGCGAAGACGATCCTGGTTGATCTACAAAAAGGTAAGGTTGATCGCTCACTTTTTACCGACAATGCCAACGCTTACTTTGATAAACAATGTTTGCATGACCTTGCAAGTAGCCTCGCATCTCTAGGTACTCCCACTGACTTCGAATTGATCAGCGAAGGATTGCGCGGTGGAATGACTGCGCGTCGCTACCGGGCAAAATTTCAAAAGAAAACCTTGGAAGTCAGCACCTACGCCATGCCGAATGGACAACTCGAGCAATACATTGTCTCCGCGGAGTGAGAGTCGCTGCCTGCGCGAAGCGTGTTTACACTGGAGCGATGCGCACGGCGAGAAAGATTCGTTATCGTCTGGAATGGCTGGGGCTCAAAGCCGCGACGAAAGTCATCCCACTTTTGTCGCGCAAAGCTTGTTATCGGCTGGCCCTTTTGCTCGGTTCTCTCGGCACCATGCTCGATCGTCGGGGCCGGCAGGTTGCGCTGAGTAATCTGCGCGTAGCCTTTGGCGATGAGCTTTCAGCCGAGGGCCGGGCGCAGATCGTGCGTGAGTCTTATCAGCATTTTGCCCGCACCATGCTCGATGTTTTTTGGAGCCCTCGCCTAACGAGTCAAAATTTCTCGCGTTACGTTGAGTTTGAGAATCGCGAGAGATGGGATGAGGAAGACACGCGCCCGGGCAAACCGGTCATTGTCGGTTGTTATCATTACAGTAACTTCGAATGGCTCAGTATTGTCTCGGCCTTCGCCGGTCTCGAAGGTGTGGTCATCGCGCAGCAATTCAAAAATCCATTGCTCGATCCGATCTTCTCGAAGTTGCGCCAGAGAAGCGGCCATCGCGTGGCCCCGCGCAAGGGCGCCGTCATGCATCTTTACCGGGCTCTGCGCCGCGGTGAACGTTTCGCGTTGCTCGTCGATCTGACAATTTCGGCGAAACTCCCGACGGTGGCGATTAAGTGCTTCGGGCTTGAACGCTGCGTCACCTTTGCGCACGTGTGGCTGCACCAGCGCACGGGCGCGCCGCTCATGAACGTCCATTGCGAGCCGCTGCCCGGTGGGCGTTATCGCGTCGTTTTTCACCCGCGGATTGAATTTCCCGCGGGCGCGTCGCTCCAAGAAATGGCGCAAGCTTGCTGGGACCAGTTCGAGCCGGTTGTCCGGAAAAATCCCGCGCCGTGGCTCTGGATGTACAAGCATTTTCGTTACCGCCCGCTGGCGGCGAATCCAGCGGCATATCCATTCTACGCGAATATTTCGCAGGATTTTGAGCGCCGTCTCGATGAAGCCGCGCGCAAACTTCCGCCGATGACTTCGAAAGTGAAGCTGCCGAGGGAAGGTAAGAGCTAAGAGCTAAGAGCTAAGAGGTGAGAGCTAAGAGGTAAGAGGTAAGAGGTAAGAGGTAAGAGGTGTTGGATCATTTGTTATCGCGACGCTCTTTCTGACTTCGCCGGTCAAAGACCGTTGCTACAGTCACCCTCCCAAGCCGAGGCGCATGAAGAAGGAACGCATCTCATCGGGCTGAGGAGGCGTGAATAATCACAATTTCCGAATTTCTTCGACTTGAAGTTGCGCGAAGCCGTCTCGCACTGTTTGCCTTCCTTTGATTGTTACGGTCTTGGCAGCGTAGTCCGCTACCTCGGCGTTAATGGAATGGCCTGGTTCGCCAGTGAGCAAATACACTTTTCCATCTTGAGCTTTGATTCCAGCAGGCAAACCGTTCCTGATGCAGATTCTCGCGCACTCGGCGTGATCGGGACCGCTCAAGTTGAAGGCGATGTAGCAGGTCATATCGAGCACTTCACCAGTCACAAAGATTTCCTGCGCGCCAGCGACAGAATGGTTGCGGTGCTCGGACCATTTCATCAGCAGCCCGGTGACACTGGCTGAGATGAGGATCGCCGCAGCGAGTTGACCAATGCGCGACCAATCGCGCGGAAACGGGATCGGCCATCTGCGCACAATTTTCTCCGACAACCCAAGGGGCGCTTCGATTGCGCGTAGCTTCGCCCGGATCGTATCGTAACATTTGGTTTGCTCTCGTAACCATTGGGCAAGCTCTGGATTGGTTTTGGCGTAGTCCAACGCCGCATGAAATTGCGGATCGGAGTCGTCGATCGGTCCGCGGTAGAGAAGCAGGATTTCTTTGGCGTCGTGCGTATTCATTTCGCCTGCTCAAGCGGCAACGTGGTTTCACTCAACCGGCGCAAAAGGTGAATTTTCGCGCGCGCTATGCGCGACTGTACGGTTCCAAGCGGAAGCGCGAGGACAGCCGCGATCTCTTTATAGGACAAATCCTCCATGTAATAGAGTACAAGCGGCGCACGAAAGTCTTCGTCGATCTCGGCCAAAATGCGAAGCAACGTTTGCGAATCGGCTCGCTCGGCGCAGCCCGCGGGCACGTTCGGCAACCCGCTAGCACATTCGTCGATCGATTCACTCGGAAAACGATTTCGACGCCGACAGGTTTTGAGAAACTCGCGGTGCAACGTCGTGAAGAGCCAGCTTTTCACGCTCGCCGCCTTCTGGAGTTGGTGACCTTTGTTCGCCCAAATGTAGAAAGTCTCCTGCGTTAGATCAGCCGCATCGGCTTCGTTAGCAGTCAAACTCAAACCAAACCGATATAGATCGCCATAGTAAAGTTTCACAAGATGTTCAAACTCCAGGTCGGCGGACATCTCGCCTATCCCGAAATGGGAGTGCTAAGCAGCGCATTTGTTCCCGGCAGTGCAGACAAGAAACAAGGGGTCTCATGACTAAGCAGGTAACAAGGTGTTAAAAAATTCTCCATCGGCCGGGAACAATTCTGATTCTGCTGCATCTCATCGACAACGAACACGTGAAGCTGAATTTAAATCCAATCTTTTCTTTCGCAGTTGCAATATTTACGGCTGGGCATTTAGCGGCCCAGCCGCCTGCTCCGACAACACTAATAAAAGCCGGTCGTTTGCTTGATCCGCGGACTGGCGATGTGCTTTCACCCGCAGCTGTGCTGATCGAGAACGGCAAGATCAAAGAAGTTGGCGCGCCCGCGAAAGTGCAAGCGCCTACGGGCACGAAGGTCATTGATCTGGGCAACGCGACGCTGCTGCCTGGGCTGATCGACAGCCACACGCACCTGCTTGTGGACCCTATTACGCCGGCGGAAGCCGAGCGGGCACGTCATTACAACGGCAGCTTTCTGCCGGGGCTATTGCTGGCGATTGTCGAATCGCCCAGCAAGCGAGTGTTGATGGGTGCCCAGTTAGCCCGAGAGGACTTGGAGAGTGGTATCACGACGGTGCGCAACCTTGGACACTCCGGGATTGACGGCGATACGGAACTGCGCGACGCCATCAACGCGGGGCGCGTCCCCGGTCCGAGGATCCTGGCTTCAGGACGCAAACTCATCACGCGCGGTGATTACATTCAGAACCTCAATCCCGCCCTCGCCGACGCGATCCTTGAGCAGGAGTTTTTGTTAATTGACGGAACAGACCGTGCACGGCAGGCGGTCCGGCAGAACGAGTTTCAGAACGTCGACCTGATCAAGGTTACGGCCGATGAAAATCTCACGGTTCCTGAACTTGCAGCGGTTGTTGAAGAGGCGCACCGCAAGCACCTGAAGGTTGCCGTCCACGCGGTTGACAAAACCAGCATTCAGACGGCGATCGATGCGGGCGCTGATTCGATCGAACACGGCAACGAGGTAACTGACGAGCAGCTCAAGCAGATGCGGGACAAGGGGATCTTCTTCGACTTCACACCCACTTCTTATGGAGACTTTTTTACGAGGGCTGTCCAGGGAATCATTGCGGAGTCTTTGGCGATGCGAGCTGAGCGTCTCAAGGCCGATGAGCGCAACCGGCAGCGGTACAACGATCTGGCTCAGCAGGTTCTGAAGTCGGAGTTTGTGCACGGATTCGAGGCGAGCGACAACCAGTTATACAACAGTCTGGTCCAGCGGGTTCTGAAGTCTGGAGTAAAGTTTGCCGCCGGTTCCGACATGGGTTGGTACTTCCCCGGTAAAACACGAGGCCAGGCCTCTGTGTCGAGGTTCCCGGTTTTGCATCAAGCCGGAATGACTTCGCTCGACGTGATTCGCGCAATTACGACAAACGCGGCGGAAATGCTGGGCTGGAAGGATCGCATCGGTTCGATTGAACCAGGAAAATTTGCCGACTTAGTCGCCGTCGCCGGCGACCCGGTCAGTGACGTCACAGAGCTCGAACGCGTTCGATTTGTGATGAAGAACGGGAGCGTGATCAAGAACGACCTCGCTCAGTGAAACATGAACTCTAATTCGGAATCTCTAATCAAATGAAACCGATCAAAATCCTGCTCTTTTCTGCAGTCCTTGTCTTAACGATGATGGGTTTAGGTGCAGCCGCGAAAGCCATAGTCGCACAGAGTGTCGACCTCAAGACTTCTGACGGCACGCAGCTGAAGGCCAGCTACTTTGCTGCGGCTAAGCCAGGGCCGGGTGTATTGCTGCTGCATCAGGCCAACCGCGATCGCAAGTCGTGGGACAGTGTGGCTAGCCAGCTTGCGTCAGCGGGGATCAACACGCTTACCCTGGACACGCGCGGACACGGAGAAAGCGGCGGCAAAGCTGGCGACAAGTTCACCGACGACATTGATAAAGCTTTTCAATATTTGGTTTCACAACCCGGCGTGAACCGCGATGTCATCGGCGCGGGAGGAGCAGGGTGGCTCGGCGTCGGCTATTCCGTCGAATTTGCGCGTCAGCATCCTGCGCAGGTGAAATCGCTGGTATTGCTGTCCGGAGAAACGCTCGGCGGCACACTGGCGCGAGTCGGCTATGAATTCCTGCGTCACTCGTGGCAACTGCCAGAGCTATTCGCGTTCTCCGATGATGATGAATATCCGCCGACTCAAGATGCGATGAAGCTGCTCTACGTCACGTCCGGCAGCCCGAGCAAGAAATTGGTGCACTATTCTGCCGCTGAAGATGCGCCGTGGTTATGGTATGAAACGAGCGACGCGAGCAAAGTTCCCGCCAAGGGTGGTCACGGAACGGACATGTTTAAAGTTCATCCGGAGTTGCCCAATATCATTGTGCACTGGTTCGTGACTACGTTGATCAAAACACCGGGTCACGCGCCCGCGGATGGTTTGGCAGCAGCGCCGATCCTGAATCAGCTTCAAACGCCTGGCGCAACCGCGCAAATCACACAGCAACTGTTAGAAGCTCGGCACAAAGATCCCCAAGCCCAGTTGTGGCCGGAAGCTACGGTGGACATTATCGGCGAAGACTACCAGCGTGTCGGAGACATCAAGAACGCCATCGAGACGTTCAAGCTCAACGTCGTGGCTTATGCGGATTCTGCCGACGCGCACTCTAACCTTGCGGGAGCCTATTTGGCAGACGGGCAGAAGGAGTTGGCGCGACAGCAAGCCGAAAAGGCTCTCGCTCTTCTTGACTCCCATAAGTCACCCGCGTCTTCGTGGGCAGATACCGAGCAACGTCGCGGAGAGATTCGTCACGACGTAGAAAAAATTCTGAAGCAGCTGACGGCTGGATCATAACTCAGGAGCCGAAAGCTCAAGGGGAGTTAAACGACTGTGAGACTCCGGGCGTACTTGTTAACCGAAACCGCCGGACTGCCGGTCCGATGAATGCAGTAACAGGGTCTGCGATTTCGACTCGGAAATCCATTTTGGAATGAGCGCGCGAACCTTGTCGATTGATTTGCTTTCTTCAGGATGAGCGTTGGCATAAGCGATCGCTTCGTGCAACGAGGCGTGTAAGGCAGGGTCATCGTCGCCATCTGCAAGACGGGAATCGACGCCGAGCTCAGGATGCGCAACTCATCGGGCGTCAGTTTGTCCATCGCGGTGAGGATCTCCTGCAGGGTGCTCATGATCGAAAATTACAGAATAAGTGCTCGCGAAGCAATATGTCCATCAGACGCTTCGAACCTGGCGTGCACTTGAAGATCCAGAGGAAGATTACGTGCGCGATAGCACTTAAGGGACGACAGTTGTCGTCTTATGCCGTTTCGTGCACTTCATCTTTCACCGCAAATTCTGCAGGCGGTTCGTGATTCGGGTTACACCGAGCCGACTCCAATCCAGATTGCGGCCATTCCACTCATTCTCGCGGGAAACGATGTCATCGGCATCGCCCAGACCGGGACCGGGAAGACCGCTGCATACGTTCTGCCGATTTTGATGAAGCTCGCAGAATCGAGACAGACCGTTGCTCGCCAAGGCGAGTTAAGCGCGAACCGACATCAGGCGCACCGGCTGCGCGCGCTGGTGTTGGCGCCAACGCGTGAGCTCGTCGTCCAGATCGAGGAGAACGTGCGCGCGTACGCGAAACATGTTCCCTTGCGCGTGGCTACCGTGTTTGGCGGAGTGAGTGAACGCCCGCAGATTGAAGCGCTGCGTTCCGGGGTCGACATGGTCGTGGCTACGCCGGGTCGTCTTATCGATTTGATGGAGCAGCGCGTGGCTAATCTGTCCGGTGTCGAATTCGTAGTACTCGACGAGGCCGATCGCATGCTCGACATGGGATTTCTTCCTCCGATTCGGCGAATCATGAAGGCATTGCCGCACAAGCGGCAGACCCTCATGTTTTCTGCTTCGCTCTCGCGTGAAATCGAGGCATTAACCCATCAGTTTCAGCAGTCGCCCAAGATGGTCGAGATTGGACGACGAGCCAATCCGGCAGATGCTGTGACACAGTTCGTTTACGAAGTCCCTCCGCATTTGAAACAGGCATTACTTCTTCATCTACTGCGCGATCCCGACTTCGACACAGTGCTGGTTTTTTCGCGGACCAAGCATGGAGCAGATCGGATCGCGCGTCGGCTGGAGACCAGCGGAATCAAAACCGGCACCATCCATTCCAATCGTTCCCAAAATCAGCGGTTGCGCGCTTTAAAAGATTTCAAGTCGGGAGCGGTGCGAGTGCTGGTGGCTACGGACATTGCGGCGCGAGGCATCGATGTCGATGGGATCTCGCATGTGGTGAACTACGATTTCCCAATGCACTCCGAGGATTACGTCCATCGCATCGGACGGACCGGCCGCGCACACGCCATCGGTGATGCGATCAGCTTTGTTACGCCGGAAGATCAGGGGCCGTTGCGTTCGCTCGAGCGTTTCATCGGCCGCGGCATCGTACGGAAAAAGGCGGAAGGATTCGATTACAATCAGGCTGCGCCGCCACGCGATGAGCGGGGAAGGGAAACGCGAGGCCCGCAGCGAAAGATCGAGGCGCGAGTCGCAGGAAATTCTCCGCGTGGAAGCGGCAACGCCCCAGACGGTCAGGTCGGGTGGCGTTTCCGGAATGCATCATCGAACAACCGTCCACGGCGCAGATCTTACCGAAGGCATCGTTAGCGCTGGAGACGCGCTTTGTGACGACGCATACCATAATGCTCGACGGCGGATTTA
>DASXOI010000109.1:0-4922 GCA_036494375.1 Candidatus Udaeobacter sp. | reverse complement strand
TCCCGTGGAACTGCTCGTACGGTTAAGCTGCGGGATTCCTCGACTTCGCTCGGAATGACAATATTCTGCTCGATCCTTTGCCGTCACTCGTAAGAAGTCCGCGCAACCCATCGGGTGAAATCCATTCAGCGCCGCATGCCTGTACAGTTTCGGCTTCCATCAAATCGGAAGTAGCAACCACAAACCCAAAGCGTTCGGCGTACTTGCTCGCTAACCGCTCAATAATGGCGTCGGCTGATTGCCCACTGCGCGAATAAAAAACCTGCACGTCGGCTGGATCGGAAATCGCGTCGACTTTTTTGCCCTTACCATCGAAGACGACGACGACATGCACACCGGTCCAATCCTGATAATCGCGCAATTGCTTGAGCAATGCTTCGCGCGCCAGCGACGACCGGCGCGCGTGAAGCTTCCGCAGCTCCGGCCACGCAAAAATAATGCTATGTCCATCGACGATTAGATAACGTGCCGGCGATTCCATCGATATACTCTATGTGTGTTTTGCGTCGAAGAAATCGATGCATTCCGACTCCCAGGTATTATTAACACCTCGCTTCAGCCAGGTGATTCAGCACGGGATGCTTCCGCAACCGCTTCAGCGGTTTTATGCGCCACAGAAAACCGCTAAAGCGGTTCGCGCGTTATCGCCGCATGTGCCACTTCGCTGAAGCGAGGTGTTAATGAGATGCGTAACAGTAGACCGCTCGAAATCACGAACTGATCGAATCAGAGTTACTCCGCCGCTACGGATTCTTTCTGTGCTTGTTGCTTGGCCGGTGCCGGACGTGGTGTGGCAGCTCGCTTCGATTCTTTTTTGCGTTGCAAATAAGCTCGGCGTCGCTTGCGCTTAATTTGTACCCGATGCTGCTGTCCCATGGAATCTCTATGGATTGAAAATCGCAGAAACGCAATCAGCATTGAAAACCGATTGCGCTTTTCCGACGAAGGCTTGTGGTCCTGGCGCGGCTGTCTCGGTGAAAAACAGAGGCGATTTAAGAATCCTCTCCGTCGCCTCTTCTTGCGTGTCGCAGTCGCTCTTTGCACACCCAAACTGTCATCTAAACCGCTAAGGTGTTTGGTCGGCCCTGGAAATGATAATTGCTTTATCACGAGATTTGTTGTTTAAAGGCTCGCCTATGGCGCAAAACGAATCGGCGCTTTTTGCGGTCACCCCAGGAAGCTTGAGCGGGTTGTCCGTGATTTTTCTATTGCTAGCGGCGTTTTTTGCTCTGCTGAACGGCCACAAGGTGAAAGCTCTTCGCGCGGACGCGGAGTCGCTGCGTGCGCCAGCCTCTGCGAAAGTGAGCGCGGTCACGGGTGGAACAACTGGAGCTCAACAACAAGCTAAAACCGCGGACACGGCAGATCGAGCCGCAAAAGCCGAAGCAGCGCTCGGCGAAGCGGAGAAAGAAAAAGCAGACCTCAAAGGCAAACTGGACGCCAGTCAGCAGGAAATCGCAGCCTTACGCCAACGCGCAGCGGGAGCCGAAACGAGTCCGTCTGCACCCAGCACCTCGGCGCCAGCCGACAACGTGCAAAGCGGCGATTTACAATCGCAAGTCGATGATCTTCGGCGTCAACTCGATGGCGCTGAGAAAGAAAAGGAATTGTTAGCCGAAAAACTTCAAGACGCACAACAGCGCCCGACGCAGGTCAAAGAAGGTTCCAAAGCAGAAACAAGGAAAAAACGTGAGACTGCCGGCGTTCAACGGCAAGGCGGTAGCAGTCATCGTGCGGGTGTGCACGGGAGCGTGCTTGCGTACAATCAGGCTTATAACTTCGTGGTGTTAAATCTCGGCGCGCGCAATGGAGTGGAACCGAACTCCGAAATGCTCGTTTTGCGAGATGGGACGTTGATTGGAAAAATTCGCATTTCTTCGGTTGAACCAGCCACTGCTATCGGCGATATCTTGTCCAACAGCTTGGCGCGCGGCGTCCAAGTACAACCTGGAGACAGTGTAATCTATGCTGGCACAAGTCCTTAAGCTCCGAACGATCGTGGTTCCTGTTTTGCTTTGCGCATTTGTGGTAGCGCTTACTTCATGCGCAGCACAGAAGCAAACAGCCTTGGTCAGCGATCCGGACGATCATGGTGGATCCGCCATCCCGTGGAACAAGCAGGAACCATGGGAAAAAGGCGGGCAGTTCCAGGCGATGACCGATCGCCGGTAGATCCGATTGTTGGATCGAGTCTAAGAATTGTTGTATCGCAGTTTTTCAGCTGGCATTTCGTTAGGCCCTACATCGTACTAAAGTCAGCTTCCGAAGATGTCTTCTGCACTGATGCTCCTTAGCGGCGCTTATTTGAAAGTGCAGGGCTGAGAGTCCTTCCAGAGCTCGCTTTTCCACTGGCAAGGAAGCGACACGAAGGATCAGTGAAACAAGAATAGCCGCGTGGACAATTTACGTCCTGGCTCAGTGATTCTCACCATGTGACGTACTCAACTGAAGAAATGTCACCCTGCGAGCCCGCTGGGAGGCTCAAGGCCCGCAGGGGATTCGAGAATACATCCCTAGGAATATCGCTTGAAAGGCAGAGCGAACTTTAGCAGTCGTGACATGAAGTCGTCGCGCGGTTTATGAGATGGCACTGTTTTACTGTTGTCAGTAATCACGGCGGCCGGTGACAACTCACGAGCTTTGCGCTCTTCGGCAGCCAGCTTTTCCACTTTGGCGAGGACCTCAGTTGTGGGCAGCACCCAATCCATTGGAATGGAGTTGCACCTTTCGGTTGGACAACCGAGTCGCAGCGGTCCGTTGCCGCGGGTTCCGCCATCGACACAGATTTGCCGCCCCGAAATGAGTGTGCCGCAAACCAGACAGTAACGTTTCTCGTCGAGTGAATGCCAGTTCCGAAATTGATCGAGCCTGCGCAGTACCTCCAATTTTTCGTCATCCGCCAAACTAGCTGCTGTAGATAAGGTCACGATTTAGATAGTAGCTTCCGGTCAATGCTGCGGGCAATCGGGCGCACGGTGGATTCTGATATCGGTGAAAATCCGATCTCCAGGCACGAACGCCGGATAAAAAATTCACATCCATTCTGACGAACTCAGGCGTTTTGTAGAGGCAGATGAATCATAACGGTCATACACTGCGCCGACGCCGTGTGGTGGACTATGCAGCCGCGTCCGTGACGGAAATGGAGCAGTATTGCGTGGAACATCCGGGAAGCCCCTCTGCAGTGCGCCGTCCACAACTGTCTTTCCGGGGTGATCTGTGGATCGCGCTTCTTGGCCCAAACGTGGAAGAAGGCATCGTGGGAATCGGCTCAACGATCCGGGCCGCTCTGCGGGCGTTCGACACGCAATACCTCGCTGGCCAATGTTCGCCTAACGAGACTATCAGTTCTGCCATCAAGCCTCGGCGATCTTACACGGTGCAACTGCGCCGGCTGCCCGAATGCTGAAGCGTAGCGCGCACAGGGCTGTCAGCGGCGTTTTCAAAGCGTGAAACTTTGAGGTCCCGCCGTTGTTGAAACAATTGGGAGCGGAAAAGTTTTAGCACGGCCGCTCCCGAATTGTGATGCGAATTAAGGGGAGACAAAAACAAGGAAGGAACAATGGTAACGGGAGCAGCACAACGGGGACGGGGAAGATGGCGAAGGGCAAAGTCCGCTCGCAAACTCCAAAGAGTCGGGAAGAATCAGCCGCGCAACACAATGGCGGCCAATGAGTCAGTCGGGTGTGACCCAACTGACAAGCTGCTGCTCTCAGCGCTGAAATACTGGGAGGTTGAGCGCGACCTGATCGAAGAACGTCTGGCTAGCATGAGGTCTGCGACGGCGGCGTCGTAATCCTTAGTGCTCCACGTTTTTAGCTCAACGGAAACCGCACCCACGGAATGACGAGCACTACCTGCAAAGGCACTACATGATTCCGGTAGGCGAGCCGTCCTCTGCACACCAATTCGAGTTCCTAAGCTCACCGGCAGAGCGCTTTTTAAGCCGAATCGAGATGCGTGAGTTCTGCGCCATCGCGCTACATTCGATCCAAAATTTCGCGAAGAAGTTTGAGATCTTCTCTCGCAGTGATGACCGATTCTTCCAGCCGTTTGCGCAATTCATTTTCGCCTTTGTTCTGCTTCCGCTCGGCCAATCGCTCGTGAAGCACGATGCGTTCTTTCAATTTGCGACTGGCAGTCCAGAGCGCCCTTTCCAACGCTTCAGTGTGTAACTCACCCAGGCTCTGCGGCGAAAACCGATGACCGACAAAACATTGGAAGAGTGCGAATTCGCCGTCCTTAACCTCGTATAACGGTCCGTTGCATTCGGGGCACGCAACGGGGATTTGGTTGCCGGGCGGTTCGCCTGATGGTTGATCGGTAGCTGTCTCATCCTCCACAGCGTTTCCATTTGATGATTCTGTAATGTCGGTGGCCTTACCATTCGCCAGTTGAACGAGAACGTCGGCAATCTCGCGGACGGATAGGCAAAAATCGACATCGACCATGTTTAGGGCGTTGCGTGGCATGTCGGGCGTAGCTGCTTCTTCAGGGTTCTGCACAATGGCGACGCCGCCGCGGGCTTTAATGGCATAAAGGCCGGCTGTGCCGTCGTCGCGTCCGCCGGTCAACAACACGCCAACTACATTCGCCCGGTGCTCGCGCGCGGCGCTGCGAAACAGCACATCGATCGCCGGTCGATGCCCGTTTTCTCGCGGGCCGCGCGTTAACACAGTCACATGGTCTTTAATCGACAAGTGGCAGTTCGCCGGGGCGCAGTAGATATGGCCGCGTTTATATTCTTTGCCGTGCTCGGCAATCACAGCAGGAAGATTTCCGCGGCTACTCAGGATTTCCGGCAACATCGTTTCGCTGCCGATGTGCATCACGACAAAAATCGAAGCATCGAGATCTTCAGGCAGATATTTGGTTAGTTCACAAAGCGCTTGTACGCCGCCGGCAGACGTCCCGACGACAAT
>DASXOI010000108.1:0-11288 GCA_036494375.1 Candidatus Udaeobacter sp. | reverse complement strand
GCGCGGCTTCAAGGAAAACGTGATCATGGGTCACCTGATCCCTGCCGGAACCGGGTTCCCGGAACATCGTCAGCTCAAGCTGGTGGAAAAAGGCGAGCCGGTTGGCGCGCCAGTAATGGAAGAAGCCGAACCGCAACCTGCGATCGGTTAGTCCCATCGTATTTGCAGAGCGTCGGGTCAGGCGCCGTTCAACGAGATTGGCGTTTCACAGAAACGCCCTACAGTTGACTGCGTGTCCATCGTCACCAAAACTGGCGACAGAGGCGAAACGTCCCTGATGTACGGACGGCGATTATCAAAAGCCGATCCTCGCGTCGATGCTTACGGCTGTGTCGATGAGTTGACTGCCGCGCTTGGTTTGGCTCGCGCCATTGCAACCGACACATTCATTTCCGATGAAGTCTTAGCCGCACAAAAAGATCTGATCGTTGTCATGGGAGAACTGGCAACGGCGCCGAACGATCGGGAGCGTTACCTTAAAGATGGGTTTCAACTGACGACCGAGGCCATGGTGGATCGTATTTCAGCGGTCATTTTCGATCTCGAAAAAGACAAAACACTTTACCCGAAAGATTGGGTGATTCCCGGCAAGAACGCGGCCTCCGCCGCTCTCGATCTCGCCCGCACGACGTGCCGTCGGGCTGAGCGTCGCGTGGCTGCGGCCACTGATGTAAATCCGGAGATCCTCCGGTATTTGAATCGTCTTTCCGATCTTTGTTGGATCCTCGCGCGCTACGCGGAAAAGAATGTCGCCACGCAAAAACACTCCTGATTGCGGCTGCAATTGATCGCTAAAAATTAGCAACGCTCCGGCAGCGAGCTCAGTTTTGTTCCGTTAGGCTTCGAGCAATGAAGCTATTGCTCACTGTTTGTTGCGCCATGCTTGTTGTCGTCAATTTGTCTTTTGCTGAATCCTCCGATCAACAAACCGCCGCTAACGTCGAATTGCTGAAAGAAATGAAAGCGCTTGAAGCAAAAGTAGCTTCGCTGGAAAAGCGCCTTGAGCGTTATGAAAATGGCGACGTACGAAGCGAAAAAACGGCGGCGGCTTCTAGAACAAAATCTTCCGACAAGGCAATAGTTAGCCCGGACGAGAACAACACGGTCGCAACGGCCGAAGAAATTACTTCTTCGCCGGGCAGGCCGCTTTTCGGACTTGGCTATCGCAGTCATGCTGTTTTGAGCATCGGCGCTTATGGCGAATTGAAGTTCGGTGGCCAGGAGGCGCCGGGCGGATGGAAGGACGGATTTGATGCCGGACGCGTTGTGCTGCTGCCGACCTATCAAGTCACCGATAACATCATCTTCAATGCCGAGATTGAATTCGAGCACGGCGGCATCGCCGACGACGCAGATGACAAGCTGACCGGCGCGGTGGAGCTCGAACAAGCCTATGTCGACTTCCTGTTTAACGAGCACTTCAACTGGCGCTCGCCGGGTGTCGATGTCGTGCCTTTCGGCTTCATCAATCTTTTTCATGAGCCGACGCAGTTCTATAGCGTGCAACGGCCGGAGCTAGACAATGGATTGATCCCCACAACGTGGTTCGAAGGCAGCACGAGTATCTACGGTAAGATCGTTAACAACCTGAACTACCAATTCCAGGTCAACACAGGGTTGGAAGATATCGGCCAAAACGGCGGCATCCCTGATGATGGCTCGCCTTATGAAGGAGGAATCACCGGTACCGAGGCTCTCGGTCTCGCTCGCACGCCGATAGGCGACTTCAATCAAACCAAGAATGCGCCTGGCTTTGCGCTGCGTCTGAGTTATACGCCTCCATTTCTCCCCGGCTTAAATGGAAGCTCTAGTATTTTCTTTACCCCAAACGTCACGCCGCGCGGTGCGTATGCCGACGACGGCCATTCGTTAGGCCATAACAGCGTGACGATGCTCGATACTGAGATGCGTTACCGTGTGCCGAGAACCGGTTTCGAATTTCGTGGTGAAGTGGTTGACGCGATCATCGGCACGCCGGGTAATCTTCGTGCGAATAACGATGGTGATCCGGAAAATAATGTGGGTAAAAATCTCTGGGGTTTCTCGCTCGAAGCCGCGTATCACATTGATCTTAGCGACTACGTGCACAACGGCTGGGAACTCGTGCCGTTTTATCGTTACACATACGAAAATTTGCAGACTGGCGGATTCGCCGGAATTGATGAGAACTTGCCAACCGGTCAGGGCCAGCGACAATTTCACACTCTTGGCATGGCTCTGTTCCCGACGCCACAAGTCGTCTTGAAAATCGACTATCAGTTCGCGCTCGACAATGCGCCGGACTCCCCCCAGGCGGATCACCTGCTCGGCGCAGTCGGTTTCTTCTTCTAGGAGAGCGCTCAACGCGTCTGTACATGACTCACATTCCACGCTGGATCTTGCCTGCCGCGATCAGCGTCACCGTTCCGCTACCTTCCTATGCAGAGCAGTACTTGACTGTTTCTGCGGCGCAGAAGTTGTGCTTTCCCGAGTGCGATCAATTTGTCACCGCGCACGTTAAATTTACGCCTGCGCAGATCAAAGCGATCGAGGCCAAGAGTGGACAGAAACAACTTTTGCGCGGCCAGGAGATTTGGCGGGCCATGCAAAACGGAAAACTTCACGGCTTCTTCATTGTCGATTATGTCATCGGCAAGCATCTCGTGATCGATTATGCCGTCGCCCTTTCACCGGAGGGAACGGTTAAGCAAATCGAAATTCTCAATTACCGGGAGAGTTATGGCGGCGAAATTCGCAATCCCGATTGGCGAAAGCAGTTCGTTGGCAAAGGACCACGCTCGCGGTTCGCTCTTAACGAAGGCATCAACAATATCAGTGGCGCAACGCTTTCCTGCCGGCACGTGACCGAGGGCGTTCATCGTATCCTCGCGACCTATGAGGTCTGCCTCAAATAGAGTACGGCGCGCCCGTCCATCTCTCGGCACGTTTGTAGAGATCACTGCTGGAGGCGACAGCGAAGCAAGACTGCACAGCGCTATCGATCGCGCATTCGCGGCCGTCGCCAGGGTGGACCGACAAATGAGTTTTCATCATCCGGCCAGCGATATTTCGCGGATCAACCGTGAAGCATTTCAACGAAAACTGACGGTGGATCCCTGGACATGGCGCGTCTTGCGAGCGGCACAAAAATTGTCGCATGAAAGTGACGGTCTTTTCGATATCACGGTCGCGCGGAAACTGATGCAGTGGAACTATCTTCCGCGACGATACCGGAATGTAAGCGAGGGGACTTGGCGCAGCATTGTTCTCGAAAAAAATTGCACCGTTCGATTTCGACAGCGCGTGATTATCGACCTCGGCGGCATTGCCAAGGGCTTTGCGGTCGATCGCGCAGTCGAAGCTTTAAAACGCGCTGGGGTTCCATCCGGAGTTGTAAACGCCGGTGGCGACCTGCGCGTTTTTGGATTGAAATCTGAACTAGTGCATTTGCGTCCTCCTGACGAGCCCATGCAGCCGGCAAGCGCAATCAAGTTGCGTGAGCGAGCCCTGGCGACTTCCGGAATTTATTTCACTCAGAAAAGATGTGACAGGGCGGTGGTCAGCCCGTTGCTCGACGGCCGCACATGTCAATCTTCGCGAAAGTTAATGAGCGTAAGCGTAGCGGCGTCTGCCTGCATGATAGCTGATGCTCTGACTAAAATTGTGTTCATCCTACAGGAGAAATCCCGGCCCTTGCTCGCCCGATATCATGCCGACACGTTGTTGCTTGAGCGCCATGGTGCGCCATTATGGATGTTTCGCTCATCATGCGGCACCCGCGACCGGACTCAATTCGATTGAAGCGCCTGCAGAGATATTTTCTCTACGCCGTGTTAGCGCTGGTTTTTTTGAGCGGAGTGGCATGGGCATATTGGAATTATTTTTTTACGTCGCCTGGCGATTTTGAGATGAGCGCTAAAGCGTGGGCGATGAAGGTTCATGGCGGTGCGGCGATGGTGGTTTTAGTTCTGATTGGCATGCTCTTGAACGTGCATGTGCGATTCGCGTGGCGCGCCGGCCGAAATCGAGCAAACGGCTCGGTTTTTCTGAGTGCCTTGGCCGTTTTGACCATCAGTGGCTATGGCCTTTATTACGCGGGCGGCGAAAGACTGCGCGCTTGGACGAGTTGGACTCATCTCGCCATAGGCTTGGTTTTGCCAATTTTGTTGCTGATCCATATCCTTCTAGGAAGGAAGACACGTCCTACGGTTCAATCCTCAACGAAATCGCGGCTTGCGCCTGGAGATGTTGAGGATCGACATCCAAAGTCCCGTTATCACCGGTCCCAACGCAGCACTTCATGGGGGCAGTAGCAGAGCTGAATTTCAAGTTGCGCACTGACGCGGCCTATAGCATCTTCACGCCCCGCTCTGAAAGCTCCCGCCATCGGGAATGTCTCTTATGGCAGATACCACAGAATTAGTACCTGAATTATTGGAAGCTGGCGTTCATTTTGGACACCAGACGAAGCGTTGGAATCCAAAGATGAAGCCGTTCATCTTTGAGCAACGCAATCAGATTTACATCATTAATCTTGATGAAACGGTGAGGCAGCTCCGCCGGGCCACCGATTTCCTCCAGGAGGTCGCGCGCCGCGGCGGCCGGATCTTGTTTGTCGGCTGCAAAAAACAGGCACAGGAAGCAATAAAAGAAGCCGCATTGGCCTGCGGGCAATTCTACGTGAACCAACGCTGGCTGGGCGGCACGCTGACCAATCTTACTACGATCCGCAAGAGCATCGGCCGATTGAAATACATCGAGCAGATCGAGCAGTCGCCGGAATACAAGAAAATGGGCAAGCAAGAATTGGCTGCGCTGAATCGTGAAGCTGCGAAGCTCAGGCGCAATCTCGAGGGGATTCTCGAGATGTCACAACTGCCCGATGTCCTCGTGATAATCGACACCCTGCGAGAGCAAAACGCTGTCAATGAGGCGCGCCGCCTCGGAATCCCGGTGGTCGCGATCGTGGACACCAACGCTGATCCCGAACTCATCGATTATCCGATTGCGGGGAACGATGACGCGATCCGTGCGATCCGGGTGATTTTACAAAAACTTGTTGATGCGATTGTTTCGGCCAGCAGCGAGGCTCGCGTTCGCGAACAGGTGGAGATGGCGGGCGTTTCGGCCTGACGCCTGCCGATTCAACGGTTCAACTTTCTGACGCTTCAACGATTTTAGGGACCTAATGAACGCAACAACCGACATCGATCCGAAACTGGTCAAGCAACTCCGCGAAAAGACGAATGCCGGGTTTATGGATTGCAAGCGTGCTCTTGTCGAGAGTGCCGGCGACTTGGACAAGGCCGAAACGATTCTGCGCACAAAAGGCATCGCCAGCGCCGCGAAAAAGGCCACGCGTGCGGCGAAGGAGGGAATCGTCGCCTCGTACATTCATCTGCAGGGCAAGGTTGGCGTGCTCGTAGAGGTGAATTGCGAGACCGATTTCGTGGCAAGAAACGAGAATTTCCGAGAGTTTGTGAAAGATATCACACTGCACATCGCCGCTGCGCACCCGCTCTACGTGAGTCGTGCCGATGTTCCGGGCAATCTGATCGAGGCGGAACGCGAAATCTACAAGGCACAAGTCCAAGGCAAGCCGGTGCACGTTGCGGACAAAATTGTCGACGGCAAACTGGAGAAGTTCTATAGCACCGTTTGCTTGCTGGAGCAGGGCTTCATCAAAAATCCCGATGTGACAATTAGCGACTTGTTGACTTCGAAAATTGCCGAGTTAGGCGAGAACATCATCATTCGTCGCTTTGTCAGGTACCTCGTCGGCGAGCCGCTGCCGACCGACGGGTAGTTTGTTATAGCCGGGTTTGCCGCGGCGAGCAGCTTGATAACCCACGTGCCCATTCGGGCAATCCGTGGTTTATTTGAGTCCATGGCGCTGACCGAATACAAACGGAAACGCGACTTCAAAAAGACAGCCGAGCCGGCAGGCAAGCCCGCTCCCAAAAAGGTCAAAGGCGCGTCACGCTTCGTTATTCAAAAGCATGCTGCACGCCGGTTGCATTACGACTTTCGCCTGGAAATGGAAGGCGTGCTGAAATCCTGGGCACTGCCGAAGGGACTTCCCTGGAAGCGCGGCGAGAAACATCTTGCCGTCGAAGTCGAAGACCATCCGACTGAATACGAAGACTTCGAAGGGGTGATTCCCGAAGGTCAGTATGGCGGGGGCACCGTGATGGTTTGGGACCGCGGTACCTACTATGTTTATGGCGAGCAACCCGTGAAATCACTACGGGAAGGTAAGCTGCACCTTCTCCTGGATGGCAAAAAAGCGAAAGGCGAGTGGACCCTCGTGCGTATCCGCGGCCGCGACGGCGAAAAGAATCAGTGGCTGATCCTAAAGACAGGCGACGAGGTAAAACCGATTTCAAGCAAGCTCGAAGATGAATCGGTTAAGACCGGCCGCACGATGAAACAAATCGGGGACGCGCGCGACGCCGAGTGGCAATCGAATCGTGTAGAAGACAAAAGTGCGACCTCGCAATTCAAGGCGCGAATCCGCGACGCGGTTAAAAAAAAAGTAAAAGATAAACCGGTAGGGCGCGACCGCCGGGCGCGCCGGGACACTCTTCCAGGAGAAGCGCACGGACGGCTCGACGAGCCGTCCCTACGACGTTTGCCTGCCTCAAAGCCGCGTTTCGTCGAACCAATGAAAGCGAAACTGGTGGAGAAACCTCCAGCCATCGGCGACTGGATTTATGAGCTCAAATTCGACGGCATCCGCCTGATTGCGATCAAAGACCGCGCAAAAGTTTCGTTGCTGTCGCGAAATCAAAACGATTTAAGCGCGCGTTTTCCCGAGATTGTCGACGCCGTCAAAAATCTACACACCTACGAATGTGTGCTTGATGGCGAAGTGGTCGCGCTTGATCAGCAGGGCCGCTCGTCATTTCAGCTTTTGCAGGCGCGCGAGATGGAAGGAAGAAAATCGCCCGTTTATTTCTATGCGTTCGATCTTCTCCAGCTCGACGGCAATAGTCTTGTGTCGGTGCCGTTAGAGGCGCGGAAAAACACCTTGGAGAAACTGTGTACCGGGGCAGACGACCCCAGGATTCGCTACTCCGGCGCGATTGGTGGAGATGCCAGGCAGCTCCTCGGGGAAGTGCAGCGCCGAGGTTTGGAAGGAATCATTGGCAAATTGCGCCAGTCCGTTTACGAACCCGGCCGGCGAAGCGGCGCATGGATTAAACTCAAATGTGTCAATGAACAGGAATTCGTCATCGGCGGATACACCCCGCCGGAGGGGGCGCGCAAATATTTCGGTGCAATTCTCGCCGGCTACTACAAAGATCGCGATCTCGTATTCGCCGGCAAAGTCGGCACCGGATTCACAACGAAATTATTGGCCGCATTGCACAAGAAATTCCGCGCCGAAGAGCGTGCCGACTGTCCGTTTGTCGATCTGCCGTCAAAGCAAAACGGTCAATGGGTGCTCGGCATTACACCTTCGATGATGAAAAAGATTCACTGGATCAATCCAAAATTCGTCGCTGAGATTAAATTCGCAGAGTGGACGCGCGACGGAAAATTGCGTGCACCGGTTTTCCTCGGATTGCGCGAAGATAAAAAGGCGAGCGACGTTATTCGCGAAACGCCCGGCTGATAGAGGCGCCGTCAGCAAGAAGAAAGAATTGTGCGCGCGTTTTGATTGGCGTACTCGAACATAAAAGGCCGGGAAAAATTCAACGCGAGGATAGAGGGAGACTGATAACTGCCTCTTGTACTTGAGATTTGACCCGGTTGCGCTGGGTCAGAAATTTCAAAGAGGAAGGGCTTACTTTGAGTATGAGAATTGCACAGGTGGCGCCGCTTCATGAAAGCATGCCGCCGAAATATTACTGGGGAACTGAACGCATGGTGTCGTATTTAATCGAGGAACTGGTGCGACAGGGCCACGAAGTGACGCTTTTTAGGAACCGAGATCCGGCAGCGAATCCACGTAGCTGCGCCCGCGGTCGTTGCGTTTGGATAAATGTTATCGGCAGCCAGACTGCGAGAAACATAGACGTTTGGGAGCCCGCTTAATGGCCAAGGGAGAAGTGATTCGTGTTCGGAACGAGTTTTACATTCGTTCCTCTTCAGCCCGCGTGGACGTGCGCACGCGGGTTTTAAAACAGGGAGACATGTACGCTGTTTTCGATCGATTTGGGGATGTCGAGACGTTCGGGACCGGGGAACTCGGATTGTTTTACCAGGACACGCGGTTTTTATCACGGTTGACTTTGAAGCTCGGAAAAGATCGGCCTTTGCTCCTGAGTTCGACGGTCCGGGAGGACAACGCCGTTCTTGCTGTGGACGCTACTAATCCCGACGTCTGGCGCGACAGCGAGATAGTGGTTCCGAGAGGAACGATACATGTGTTTCGCTCAAAGATTTTGTGGGACAAAGCTTGTCACGAGCGGCTTCGCATTCATAACTACGGACGCGCAGCTGTCGATTTTGTTTTGTCCATCGAGTTCGATGCCGATTTTACGGATATTTTCGAGCTGCGTGGGATGCATCGGGAGCGTCATGGTCGTCACTTGGAACCTGAGATCACTGACGACGGGCTAGTGTTGGCGTATGAGGGATTGGACAAACGGTTTCGACGGACGCGGATTACGTTCGAGCCGAAGCCATCTCGCGTGACCAAGTCTGTCGTCACGTGCCAGCTCCATTTGGAACCCGGCGCGAATGCGAATTATCAATGGGCTGTTGCATGCGAGGTCGACGGCGATTCGCATGGCGAGAGCGAGTCTTACGAAAAGATCATGCACGACGCAACTGCTGCGCTCGAACGCACCCGCGCCCGGGAACCGCAGATTTTCGCTGATAACGAACAGTTCAACGACTGGCTGAACCGTTCGCTGGCCGACCTTCATATGATGCGAACTGAGACGCACTATGGCCCGTATCCTTACGCCGGCGTCCCCTGGTTCAGCACCGTATTCGGGCGCGACGGAATTATCACGGCATTGCAAAGTTTGTGGTTCGATCCATCGCTCGCGCGCGGCGTCCTTGCGTATCTCGCCGCCAATCAAGCCGACGCTGAGAAGCCGGAGCAAGACGCGCAACCCGGCAAGGTGCTGCATGAATTCCGCGATGATGAAATGTCCATCTTGGGCGAAGTGCCGTTCAGGCGCTACTACGGGAGCATCGACGCGACGCCGCTTTTTATCATGCTGGCAGGCGCGTATTACAAACGGACGGGTGACCGCGCTTTCGTGGAGTCGATTTGGTCGAACGTGCAACGCGCGCTTGAGTGGATCGACCGCTATGGCGACGCAGACGGTGACGGTTTCGTCGAATACAGCCGCAGGTCGAAACATGGTCTCATTCATCAGGGCTGGAAAGATTCTCACGATCCGATCTTCCACAGCGATGGCACTCTTGCGGACGCGCCCATCGCGCTGTGCGAAGTGCAAAGTTATGTATATGCCGCGAAACTAGCTGCTAGCGAGCTGGCTTCGCTATTAGGTGATCGCACAGCCGCACAAGAGCTGAAGAATCAAGCCGAGAACTTGCGTCGGCGGTTTGAGGAAAGCTTTTGGTGTGAAGACATTTCTACCTACGCCATCGCTTTGGACGGCTCCAAGCGGGCCTGCAGGGTGCGGACGTCAAATGCTGGTCATTGTCTTTTCGCGGGTATCGCGACGCAGGAACACGCGCGTCGTGTTGCGACTACACTGACTGATGAAACATCTTTTTCCGGATGGGGAATTCGCACGGTAGCCAGCAACGAGGCGCGCTACAATCCGATGTCGTATCACAACGGATCGATCTGGCCGCACGACAACTCATTGATCGCCGCAGGATTTGCCAGGTACGATCTTAAGGAATCGGCTGCCATGGTGCTTGCTGGTATGATGGATGCGAGCATCTTCTTCGATTTACATAGGCTTCCCGAACTGTTTTGCGGCTTTCCGCGACGGCCCGGTGAAGCGCCTACGTTGTATCCGGTTGCCTGCGCTCCGCAGGCGTGGGCCTCTGGTGCTGTATTTCTCGTGCTGCAAGCGTGTCTCGGTCTTGAGTTGGTTGCTCCAGAACGAAGGCTGGTGTTTTCAAAGCCATTGTTGCCGCAATTTCTTCCGCAAGTCAGCATTCGCGATCTGAAAGTGGGAGACACAAGCGTTGATCTTTTGCTCACGAGACACGACGAAGGAGATGTTGGCGTAAATGTTCTTCGCCGGAACGGCATTCTCGATGTTGTGGTTTTGAAGTAATGGCAGTGATTGCGCTTGTTCACTCAGATCGCCGCAATATTGTGCGGTGATGAACGCCAGGGTAATCGTCATGCCAAAAGCCGCCGTGCTGGACCCGCAGGGAAACGCGGTGCGTGATGCGATGCGCCACTTGGGAATGCCCGAAGTGCGCAGTGTACGAATCGGCAAGTACATGGAGATCGAAATCAAAGGGGAGGATAGCGGCGAACTTGAAACGCGGCTGCACCAGCTTTGTCGCGATTTGCTGTCGAATCCGGTAATCGAAGATTACGAATTGCTGAAAGCCGAATCAGGAAACAATAGAGAGACGAAGGCAAAGATTCAGAGGAAGGCGAAGAATTTATGAAGGCGCTGCGATATTTTTTCTGCGTAGTATTTCCGCCACTTGCAGTGCTGATGACCGGCCGCATCGCGAGTTTCTTCCTAAGCATCATTTTGACGTTGCTCGGATGGATACCTGGAGTCATCCATGCGTGTCTCGTGGTGAACGATTACCACGCGGAGCAACGCGCACGCGCGCATTAAAAATTACAATGAAGTTTGCCGTCATTCAGTTTCCCGGTTCCAACTGCGACCAGGATTGTGTCGCAGCGATTAATGGGCTCGATGGATTGCAAGCCGAATACGTGTGGCACAAGGAAACTTCGCTCGATAATTTCGATGCCATCGTCTTGCCGGGCGGATTCGCGTATGGCGATTATCTTCGCTGCGGAGCTATCGCTCGTTTTTCGCCGATCATGAACGCAGTGATCAGTGACGCGCGCGCCGGCAAGCTAGTGCTTGGGACCTGCAACGGATTTCAGGTCTTGTGCGAAGCTGGTCTTCTGCCAGGCGCGCTGGTGCGAAACCGCTTTCTCCGGTTTGTTTGTGACATGGTTACTACGCGCGTTGAAGTGAATGATTCGCCATTTACCCATGGTTGTCCGAAAGGAACACTTCTGCGCCTGCCTGTGGCACATGGAGAGGGGTGTTTTTTTGCTGACCCGCAAACGTTGCTAGAACTGAACGCCAATGAACAAGTGGTTTTGCGCTACGCGGACAGTGACGGCCAGGTCGTTCCCGAAGCAAACCCAAATGGGTCGATTGAAAACA
>DASXOI010000107.1:0-4900 GCA_036494375.1 Candidatus Udaeobacter sp. | reverse complement strand
TTGCGCGAGGGGATGGAAGGCATGGCCGAAGAATCGCGGCGTCCCAAAACCAGTCCTGAGCAACTGCCCGAGATTGAAGTATGCGAGATGGTGCGTTTGAAGCTGGCGCATCTGGCGTGGGGACCGCGCAAAATTCGGGAGGTGTATTTGCGGCGTCACGGCGAAGCGGCCAGTGAGAGTACGTTTAAGCGAGTTTTAGAGCGAACGGGGTACATGTAAGTAATAGAATCCATGTCATCCGGGGTC
Organism: Candidatus Udaeobacter sp.; assembly: GCA_036494375.1. Taxonomy (GTDB): domain Bacteria; phylum Verrucomicrobiota; class Verrucomicrobiia; order Chthoniobacterales; family UBA10450; genus Udaeobacter. Next base: position 4,654 of record DASXOI010000107.1, on the reverse strand, counting down.
TCTGGAGGCTGACGCGCCGATTCTTCACCTTCTTTCTGTTCATCATCGGTGAAATCCGTGTCATCCGTGGTCTCCGGAGGAGGCGAAAAAGCCTGAAGAAAAGACTTCACAAGCGCCTGACAACACACTATAAATCCGCCTATGAATATGGATCGCCGCTATATTTTACTCGTCGCCCCAGTCGCATGTGCCCTGCTCACTTGGCTGCCAAATGATCTGTCCGCTGAAGATCTCGTGGAAGCAAAGGTTACTCAAGCAGTGCAGGACGTTAAAGTGGTACCAGCCGGCGCAGCGGCGCGCCCGGTGGTGGTCAACGAGACAGTTCGCCAGGGAAATGCGGTGCAAACCGGCACCCAGTCACGGAGCGAGCTGACGTTCAGAGATCAAACCATCACGCGTTTAGGCGAGAAAACTATTTACAATATCGGAGGCGGTCGAACCATCGAGTTGGGCAGCGGACAATTTCTGCTTTATGTGCCAAAGAACAAGGGCGGAGCACAGATCAAGATGGGTCCGGTCACGGCGGCAATTACAGGCACGACGGTATTGGGCAACGTCCTTCCCACGGGTCTTGTGGAATTTACGGTGCTTGAGGGAACAGCGTGCATCCACCTGGAGAGCGTAGGCCAGTCTGTGCAGGTCAATGGAGGTCAAATGTTAGTTTACGATCCGGTCTACGGAAGATTGGAAGACCCGGTTTATGTTGATCTTCAACAGCAACTCACTTCTCCTCTTGTTAAAGACTTTCGCACATTGCCAAGTGCGGGGTTGATCCAGGAAGAAATTCAAAGTCAGCATCAGGTCGCGGCGCCGAATGGCGAACTGGATCGCGCGGTCAGAGCCGCAGGAGCCTCCAGCATCGAGAGCGCCACACCGGATCAATTTATGGCAGCATATAGTTCGCTCCTTGTTCGTTACCCTCCGAGCCAGCGGCAGATGCTTGTAGCCGGAGCGGTGCGAGCCCGTCCTGATCTTGCAGACCGAATCACAGCTGCGAGCAGAGGGGGGCTGCCATCGCGGCGCTACTACGGGAAAGATGGAAAAGATTACAAAGAATCTAAAGAATATAAGGGCAAGGAAATCGCACAGCCTTGTCCGGAAAATTACTTCCCGCCGCCGTACATAATTAGTCCGCTTACGCCACAAGTTAATTCGCCTGAAAAGCCCTAGGGAGGGACAGCGGCGACTGGAAGCGGGGGTTAGCGAGAGCACTCAGTCATCCGAAAGCAATTCAAAAGCTTCGGTGGCGTTGACAACCAAAATGGAACCGTTACGGTTCCGTAATGGCGAGCATCACTCTGAAGAACATTCCGGCAGATTTGCACCGGGAATTGAAGAAACGCGCTGAGGAACATCATCGGAGCCTCAACAAGGAAATAATCGCGACGTTAAAAGGCGCAGCCCGCGAAAATGTCCGGCTTGACCCCACAAACCTGGAAGAATCCGTTCGTCAGGCCAGGGCTCTGTTTCGCCGCCCGATCACTGCGCGAGAGATTGATCGATGGAAACACGAAGGGCGGTTGTAAGATCCGGGCGCACATGTGATTTGCGTCGACACCAATATCATCTGTTACCGTTACATGGCTTCGCCGTTTTCGGCGGCAGCCGATGCGGCTTGGGCGAAAGATTCGGATTGGATCATGCCGATTCTGTGGCGTTCGGAGTTTCGGAACGCGCTGGCTGGGTCGATACGACGACGGTCGTTAACCGTTGAAGAGGCAATCGCCATTGCGAACCTCGCCGAGGCCATGCTGGATCGAAAGGAATTCGCGGTTTCGACCTCTGTGGTTCTTCAGCTCGTTTCGAGATCGAATTGCCCGGCTTATGGTTGTGAGTTCGTCGCGCTGGCACACGCGAACGGAGTTCGCTTATTAACTGTCGATCGCCAGATTCTGCGTGAATTTCCAGAGGTGGCCATTTCGTTGCAGAAATTCGTGCGCGAGTAAGTCGGCCGCAGCTAATTACCAGCTGGCGTTTCAATTTTAACTCACATCTGTGATGCAAATCTGAAACAGACAGGCTGGGCTCGTGATTCGCCTGCTCCGACCTCGCGACACTGTTGCTCGCACCAGCCTAGCCGCTACAGTTGCCGCTTATGGCTTACAAAGATGTTGCTCCGCCCGCGGGCGAAAAAATTACCAGAACCGACAGATTGAATGTGCCGGATCAGCCGGTCATTCCTTTCATTCGCGGAGACGGGACAGGTCCGGATATCTGGGCGGCGAGCGTGCGCGTCTTCGATGCGGCAGTCGAAAAGGCATATGGCGGCAGGAAGAAAATCTCGTGGTTTGAAGTTTTCGCCGGTCAGGTAGCGAAGGACAAATTCGACGAATGGCTTCCGGACGACACCGTGGAAGCGTTCCGCGAGTATTTGGTCGGCATCAAAGGACCGCTGACTACGCCGGTGGGTGGCGGCATTCGCTCGCTCAACGTTGCGCTGCGGCAGTTGCTCGATCTTTTTGTTTGTCTCCGTCCAATTCAGTACTTCAAAGGCGTCCCCTCGCCCGTCAAGCATCCGGAAAAAGTGAACATGGTAATCTTCCGCGAAAATACGGAAGACATTTATGCCGGAATCGAATACGCCGCCGGCACGCCTGAGGCGCAAAAAATTCTCGATTTTTTGCAAACCGATTTTCCGAAGGAGTTCGACAAGGTTCGTTTCGGCACCAAAGAAAAAGCGAAGAGCTTTTGGAAGATGGTCGGCGCGCAAGAGAGCGATGACGTGTGTGTAGGAATCGGGATCAAACCGGTCAGTTATTCAGGCAGTGTGCGCCTGATTCACAGCGCGATTACGTATGCGATTCAAAACCGGCGCAAAAGCGTGACGCTGGTTCATAAGGGCAACATCATGAAATTTACCGAGGGCGCATTCCGCGATTGGGGTTTTGAAATCGCAAAAAAATATTTTGGCGCGGAAGAATTCGACGGCGGACCATGGTGCAGAATTCCAATGGGGAAACCGGGTGCGGGAATCGTGATCAAGGACGCGATTGCGGACATCACGCTCCAGCAGGTGTTGACTCGGCCGGAGGATTTCGACGTTATCGCCACGCTAAACTTGAATGGCGATTACCTCAGCGACGCGCTCGCCGCGCAAGTGGGAGGAATCGGCATCGCGCCCGGAGGAAATATCAATTACATCACTGGTCACGCCGTTTTTGAAGCTACGCATGGCACTGCGCCAAAATATGCAAACCAGGACAAGGTGAATCCGGGCTCGGTGATTCTTTCCGGTGAAATGATGTTCCGTTACATGGGCTGGACGGAAGCCGCCGATCTGATTCTCAAAGGATTGAGCGGTGCGATCGAAAGCAAACGCGTCACGTACGACTTCGCGCGTTTGATGGATGGCGCGACGGAAATCAAGTGCAGCGAATTTGGACAGAACGTGATTGATCACATGCAACATGCATAAACCATTGATCGCATCCGCAGTAGCCTCGAGCGAAGGCGGATGCTCCCAGTTCGGGGACAACGTGATCGAGCAGATGTGAGCGCGGCTGCAGAGCAGCCGCGAAATGACGAAATCCGAATGTCGAACTAATGAGGAAGCCTGAACGCGTGAAAAACGAGCGTTTCTCATTCGCAATTCCCAGCAGCCATAATCCTGTCATGTTGAGCGAAGCGAAACATCTCAGATTTTTTTCTCCTGGCGCCCATCGCAACGAGAGGGATCAGAGATTCTTCTCCCGCGGCTGCGGGATCAGAATGACAGTGTCGAAGTTGTTTCGTCATTCGACCATTCGTCATTCCTTCGTCATTCGTCATTCGTGCTTCGTCATTCTCTTCGCTCTCGGGATCGGCACCGCGCTGGCCGAAAAGCGCCCCATCACCGAGAAGGATTTGTTCGACTTTGTCTGGATTGGTGATTCGCAGGTGTCGCCGGATGGGTCGCGCGTTGCATTCGTGCGCGTCACCGTTAACGAGAAGAAAGAAGGCTATAACACTTCCGTTTGGTCAGTGCCTGCCACAGGCGGCGAAGCGCCGCGTCAATTGACAAAGGGCGATCATGATACCACGCCGCGCTGGTCGCCGGACGGAAAATTCCTGTTGTTCCTGCGTTCCACCGAAAAAGACGGCAAGCCTGAACCGCCCCAGCTCGCAATGTTGCCGATGGTCGGCGGTGACTCCTTTGTTTTTACCGATTTGCCGAGAGGCGCTGGCAGTCCGGTCTGGGCGCCAGACGGAAAAAACATTGCGTTCACAAGCGATACCAATGCAGAGGACCTTGCGAAACAGGAAAAGAAAAAACATAAAGAATCCGCCTCCGCCGAGGCTTCGGCGGACAAGCCGGCGAACAAGCCAACGCCAACTCCGGCGAGCAAAACGGACTCCGAGCACGAGAGCGACGTGCGCGTGATCACGCGCGCAGTGTATCGGCAAGATAATGAAGGTTACATCGATCCAAAGCATCCGACTCATATCTGGACCGTTAGCGCGCCGCGAACCGGCGAAGAGAAAGTGAAACCGCGCCAGATCACCAGCGGCCGCTTCGATGAAGAGAACGCGATTTGGTCGAAGGACGGCTCGCAAATTTATTTCACCTCGAGCCGAATCGACGAACCATATTACGAACTGCCGAGAACGGATCTTTACTCAGTACCCGCCAACGGCGGTACACCTAACAAGATCACAACGATTGATCTGAACACGG
>DASXOI010000106.1:0-11804 GCA_036494375.1 Candidatus Udaeobacter sp. | reverse complement strand
CCACCGAAACCGGCGCTGCCCTGCGCAAACGCGGCGTGACCGTAGCGATCGTACGCCGCGCGTTTGTCTGGATCCATCAGGACGTCGTACGCTTCGCCAAGTTCTTTAAATTTTTCCTCGGCGTGCGGATCGTCCGGATTTTTGTCAGGATGGAACTTTACCGCGAGCTTGCGATAGGCTCGTTTAATTTCCTCACCGGCGACAGTTCGTTCGACGCCGAGCACTTCGTAATAATCACGTTTCTCAGTAGCCATTTTCGGGAGTTGTCATCCTGAGCGGAGCGAAGCGGAGTCGAAGGATCCCGGTGCGCGACCGCGTGATAATGTCACGGGATTCCTCGACTTCGCTCGGAATGACACATGCTCACTACTTCGCCGGGCCGCTGGAAACAACGACGCGCGCAGGTCGCAACAAACGATCCTTAAACCGATAACCTCGCCGTGCCTGGCGAATGACTGTTCCTTCGGGCGTCTCGCTCGGCTCGTGGGCAATCGCTTCGTGCAGGTTCGGATCGAATTTCTTTTCCTCGGCCTCGATCGCTTCGAGCCCGTTTTCCTCAAGCAAATCGTTCAACTGCTTTTGAACGAGAACCATTCCGGAATAGATCGGAGATTGCGTGCTTTCCGCTTTCGCGGCCGCCAAACCCAGTTCAAAATTGTCGAGAATCGACACCAAACGCTGGAGCAACGAGCTGTTGGCATACTTCACCGCATCCTCTTTTTCGCGGGTAGCGCGTCTTTTGTAGTTCTCGAAATCAGCCTGGCTGCGTAGCGCGAGATCGCGGAATCGGTCGAGATCGGCTTGCAGGCCTGCCATTGCATCGTCGGAGTCGGCGTCGCCTGCAGCCATTGGGGATGGCTGCTTCGCCTGCACTGACGAATGCATTTCTTCTTCGCGTTCACGGGACGGTATCTTTTTCATGTTTTGCGGATGGCTATCACAGTAATGTCATCGTTTTGCGGCACCGAACCGGTAAACTCGCGCACGTCCTCGATAATCCTCTTTACAATCGCTGACGCGCCATCGTTCGCGCTGGCGCGAACCGACTGCGCCATGCGATCAACGCCGTATTCGTCTCCCTCGGCGTTGAGCGTTTCAGTCACACCGTCGGTGTAGAGAACGAGGCAATCGTTGCGCTCGAGCGGTACCGAAAAATCGACAGTCAGCCTATCGAACACACTTCCGCTGTCAATTCCCACCACCATTCCCGGCGACTTTATTGGCGTCACAGTTTGCGACTGCTGCTGATACAATAACGGCGCGTCGTGTCCGGCCCGCGCAAGCGTGACGCCATCGCGCTGATGGTCCAGGACCAGGTACGCCATGCTGATGAACATGTCTTCTTTAATGTCCGGATAAAGCTGCCGGTTTACCTTTCGTAACACATCCGCCGGCGACGGATTCCGGGCCGCCTCGGCACGCAAAACGCTGCGGCAAATCGCCATGATCAGCGACGCAGGGACGCCTTTTCCAGAAACGTCTGCGATTGCAACACCAAGCCGCTCTTGATCGACATGGATGTAATCGAAATAATCACCGCTTACCTGGCGAGCTGGCACATTAATCCCGCTGATTTGGAAACCATTGATGGCCGGCGCTTCGGATGGGAGCAGGATGCGCTGAATATCGCGCGCGATTTCGAGGTCATGATCCAGCCGTTTTTTTTCGTTCGCCATCGAATAAATGATCGCATTGTAGAGCGCAAAGGCCGACTGCTCGGCGATGGATTTAAAAACGACAAAATCAGCCTGCGAAAAGGGCGCCCCCGTTGGACCGTTGGCGACCGCCAGAACACCGAGGTTTTGATCGCCGTACTGCAGCGCAGTGGCCATAACCGACAGGCTGCCAAAAGCGCTTCCTCGCAATTTGGCCAATTCGGGCGCTTCCGAGAATTCGTTGATACAGACAGCTTCACCTGTTTGCCAAACGCGCCCAATCAATCCTTCATTCGCATCAAGCATATGGAGCCGCAGGAAGGTCTCAAGGACAACGGGATTCGCAGCGGCTTGTTGTAAGATATCTTGCGGGATATCTATCAGCGGCGGACAGCCTTTCGAGCTGAATCCGGGCATGAGCTTTCCACCTGTCCGGTCCGCAACGTAGAGCGTGCCGCCGTGTGCGTCGAGAATGCGGACAGCCCCCTCCACAATGAGCCGATGCAGTTCCTGGGGTCGAATTGTTCCGCGAAACGCTTCCCCCAACCCGTGGAGGAAATCGAACACCAGCGTTTCCTCAACCTGAATTTCCTCATGCGAGCGCTCCAGTCTGCGAATTTTCCGGCTCTGACGATAGGCAGTCATACCCCAGCCAGCCAGAGACGCGACAAGCAGTCCAAGGAGAAGAGTCGGCCACATTGCGGGGGGCCAGCTTACTTCGAAGACGTCTCGTGATGAAGATCTTGTCTTAGGAAATCGAGAACGTCCTTAAAGCGAAAAATATTTTCGGGCGCAGCCTCGCAAAGCGCTTCGTGCGCTTCGAGCATGGTCTCTGTCTGCTCCTTTTTTCGAGAATCAAGCGGGTGGCTTCTGGCGGCTTGTTCGAGCGCTTCACATTCAGGCGCACCACTACCATCACTGTGGATATCGAATATCTGATCTAATCCAAGCCCGGAAAGAAGTTGCTGACTGCGATTGCCGCAATGAACGATGTGAAGGTGGCCACGCCCGAGTTCCTTTAGCCGCAATGCTACGCTCGCCATGGTTCCCATGAACGTGGAATCCATCATGGCGCAATCCGCCAGATCCACCACAAATTCGCGATACCCGCGGTCCAACATTTCGCGCGAGAACTCCTTGAGGTTGCCGCTATTTAGGAAGCTACCTTTTCCCTCCACTTTCACCCAGACGGCCGGCCCTCTTACCCCAACTTGAATAGATGAGTCCACAGTTACTCTTGAAACGATACCAGCCCGAAACCCATGCTGTCAAACCTCGCCACGCTTGGGAAATCTCTCATCAATTGATTCGGAACGCAGTTTCTACTAAGCCGCATTGCTTCGAATCTTCGAGGCACCGACTGCGGGAGCAAAACAACAACCGCGCCAGTTATTCCCAAAGAAACGAGCGGTTTTCCGCCACGATCCGGCCGTTCGCGATTAAGAGGCAGCGCCATGCAATCACGCGACCATCATCAAAGTAATCATCGCCGATCACCTTGAATTCAGTCTTGTTAGTGCCGCGCACGTTTCTATATGTGATCTCCTGCGCCTGAACGTGTTCGTGCAATTTCTCCTGGCGATATTCCAGACGTACGGTGACATCCGAGGGGTGTTTGACCCGCCAAAAAAAATCGAAGTAATTACCGAAACGCTGCCGTTGATCGACCCCGCTGACCGCGCCGTAAAGACGGTATTGCCTCTCAAAAACGATGGGCGCATCCTGAAGCACAGAAGTTTTCTGGTTCGGCGTATTTGTTTTCCCACCAACCTTGTTTGACGAATCGTGCGCCCTCTCATTCGACTTTAGCCCTCCTTTCTCACTCATGAAGAAGAGGCTGGTTTTTCGAAACTCGAAATTTGGGTCCAATGCCACCGGCAGCGGCGTGACTTTCTCGACAACTCTGGGTTCCTCCCGTGCGCTCCTTCCGAGAGCGGAAACAATCAGGGAAGTCAAAATTAGAAGTGCGGCGGCAAATCTCATTTCCATAATGAAACGGGTCCTTGAGGCGGGTGTCAACGCGTAACCCGCGGTGCTCATCGGCAGTAGCCGTGCTATGGAACTCACGCAATTGCGAAGTAATTTTCTGCGTGATCGAGGTTCGCTACGAGCGCGGTGTTTACTTGCCGCAACAGAATTTCTGGCTGGACCCATGGGACGCAAAACCTTTCGCGTTCGTTTCCCACGCGCACAGCGACCACATCGCGCCGCATCAGGAGGTGATCGTTTCCGAGCGCACCGCACGCCTGATGCGAGCCCGTCTGCCGGGCGCGCGCATCGAACATCCACTGCCATTTGGGGAAAGACGATCCATTCGCAGCACCGAGCTGATGTTATTACCTGCCGGACATATCTTTGGTTCAGCGCAGTGCCTTGTTTTCGCTGGTGAGGAGACGCTCCTCTACACCGGCGATTTCAAGCTGCGTCCGGGCAAGTCCGCCGAGCAGGCGGAGTGGCGCCCTGCTGACACGCTTGTGATGGAAACAACGTTCGGTGTGCCGCGGTATCGGTTTCCGCCAACAAAAGAGGTGATTGACCGAATGGTCGCGTTTTGCAGCGAAACGATCGACGCAGGGGAAGTGCCGGTGCTGCTGGGCTATTCGTTAGGCAAGGCGCAGGAAATCCTCTGTGCGCTCGAGGGCGCCGGTTTGATCCCGATGCTGCACGGCTCGGTTTATCAAATGACGCGCATCTACGAACAGCTGGGGCAATCGTTTTGCAAATATATGCGATACAATCGAAACGACGTCGCCGGCAAAGTGTTGATCTGTCCGCCCAGCGCGAATCGCTCAACCATGCTGGAGAACATTCCACGCAAACGTGTAGCGTTCATCAGTGGATGGGCTGTCGATCCTAACGCCGTGTATCGCTACCAGGTCGATGCGGCATTTCCTTTATCGGATCATGCGGATTACGACGATTTGCTTCGATACGTCGACCTTGTGCAGCCGCGCCGAGTGTTGACGCTCCATGGTTTCGCCGCGGCTTTTGCCTCCGATCTTCGCGCACGCGGCCTCGAGGCATGGGCACTAACCGAAGAAAATCAGATGGAACTGCACTTCGGACGAAGAGACATTGCAGTGCAATCTCTGCCGAAGAATTCCGCCCCAGCGCGGCCTGCGAGCGAGTCTATGCAGCACTCTGAATTTCTGGATTTCGCGAATGTTGGTGAAGACATCAGAGCGACTCCGGCAAAATTGGAGAAGGTTCGCTTGCTGTCCGATTACCTTCGGGGCCTAACAAGTAAGCAGCTTCCGATTGTAACGACGTACTTCACCGGAAGAGCATTTGCCCAAAGCGATCCGCGCATATTGCAGGTCGGATGGTCCGTAATCTTCCGCGCGCTGCAGGATGCGACCAAAATCGACGATTCGGACTTTCATGGAATCGCCAGCAGACATGGCGACGCTGGCAAGAGCGCGTTTGAAGTTCTTGATGGCCGAACGGCGCCGCAACCATTCACCATTCTCGGATCGGCGGAGTTGTTCCAGAATCTTCAGCGCGCGCGGGGAGCAATCGCCAAAGCAAAGCTGCTGCGAGACCGATTTTCGATTTTATCCGCGCGCGAAGGCGAGTACGTGGTCAAGATTTTGACTGGCGACCTGCGCATTGGTTTGCGTGAGGGTCTTGTAGAGGAAGCCATTGCCAGGGCGTTTGATGTTTCGCTCGAAGAAGTGAAACAGGCCAACATGTTGTTAGGCGACATTGGCCAGACGGCGCTGCTGGCCTCACGAAAAGAGCTGCACGAAGCCGAGCTATCAATATTTCGTCCTATCAAATGCATGCTCGCCACTCCCGAACCGAGCGCGGATGCCGTCTGGAACCGCTTTATTGAAGCCGCCAACCGCGACCAGTCTGGTTCGTCGATCTCAGGGACCGTGTACGTTGAAGACAAATTCGACGGAATTCGCGCACAGCTTCATCGCAGCGGAGATAGAGTCGAGATTTTCTCGCGCGATTTGCGACGCATCACCGGACAATTTCCGGAACTGGTCGACCAAGCCAGAAAGTTCGACCAGGAAGTAATTGTTGACGGCGAAATCATCGCTTTCGATGAACGGCGGCGATTAACCTTTTTCGATTTGCAGAAGCGGCTTGGGCGCAAAGACCACACCGCTGATCTGTTTGCCGGAGCGGCAGCGGATGTCCCGGTCGCCTTTGTGATTTTCGATCTTCTCTGGGTGAACGGACGCTCTCTTTTGAAAACTCCGCTTCGTGAGCGGCGCGAACAACTCGGCTCGCTCATACTGCCGCCCCAATTTCAGAGAGCGAACGTAACGCCAGCGCGTTCTGCGGCGGAAATTGAGCAAATTTTCCAAGATGCGCGCCAGCGTTTGAATGAAGGTTTGATGATCAAAGACGCGGAAAGCTTTTACCTCCCCGGCGCCCGTGGAATGTTTTGGTTCAAGTTGAAACGCGAATTCGCGACCTTGGATGTGGTCGTTGTCGCGGCGGAGCTTGGCCATGGCAAACGCAACAATGTGTTAAGCGACTATACGTTCGCGGTGCGCGACGAAACGACCGGCGAACTTTTGCCGATCGGCAAGGCCTACAGCGGATTGACCGATGTAGAGATTGCACGGCTAACGGAGCATTTTAAAAAAAATACGATAGCCAACCACGGCCGTTATCGCAGAGTGAACCCCAATGTCGTGCTCGAGGTGGCTTTCAATTCAATCCAACGTAGCACTCGCCACGCAAGTGGACTCGCACTGCGTTTCCCAAGAATTAAGGCGATTCGACGAGATAAGAACGTCGATTCCATCGACACCCTTCAATATGCGCGCGAGCTTGCCATGCAGTCGACAAATTCATCGAACTCGTCGGAAAAGCGGAGCTAATCAGTTTACTCTGGAGTAGGCGACGGACTCGGCGAATCAGGTTGGTCTGTGACAGGAGCCGTTGGCTGACGTCGTACCCCAGGAGCTCTCCTGCTGTGTACCTCTTCCATCTTGCCGATGAGGCCCTGAAGATCAGGAGGAACCGTCTGCCGAGGCCCCGGGGCTGTTCGGGGAACTGGAGCAACTCTGGGTTTTACTACGAATGTCTGTCGCTCCGCTAATGCTTTCTCTCTTTCGTCCAATGCTTTCTCCCGGGCATCCAACTCCGTTTTCCGTTGGGCGAGTTGTTGTTCAGCAGTTGAATCTTGTTTTTGGCACGAGCAAACTAGCGCAAAAGGAATCAGTAAGGATAGAGCAAGAGTTTTTTTCATATCACTGATGAATTTAGGCCTTGTTTGGTGGCGAACGAACAAATCGGAGAGGGTTTCGATGTCAAACGAATGTTAACGCTCTTGAGGCGTAGGCGAAGTTGTTGATTTAACTGCAACTACTTCGATCGCATCGCGCCGGGAACGCTGGATATTGCCAAAAATTGCCAGCATCGCCAGACAAATCACAATCACTGCCATTAACAAAACCGCTGTTTTTGGAGGTGTCGGCGATTTTTCGCTAGTTTCGTCTGGCAGATTCACTACCCAGTATCCAAGTGAACATCGCGAGCGCAAGCAGGCCAGTACGCATCACTCCAGGCGCAGCGAGGAGATGGCGTTCATAACGCGGTCGCTTAGCTGAGCGTACAGATTTTTGCCTGACCGCTGAAGATCGGCTGCGCTGAACAAAATCGGTTCCCCAATCATGATCGTAATTGGCACAAGCCGAAGCCGGCCGCCGCCGCGTGGCAGAGCTTCGCGAGCGCCGAAGATTCGCATCGGCACGACCGGCGCGAGCGTTTTGGCGATTATCAAACCCAGCCCGGGTTCCGCCGCTTGAAGAGTCCCGTCGACAGTGCGCGAGCCTTCCGGAAAGATGAGGACGCCGTTACCGGCGTGTAAAACTCGGATTACAGCTTTGATGGCGCTGCGATCGACGCCTTCCTGATTCACCGGGATCACGTTCAGCTTTGGCAAAACCCGCCCCAATAGCGGTACGTCCAGCAGCGTTCTGCGAGCCAGAAAATAAATCGGGCGATCGCACGTGCTCCCGGCTAGCGGTGGATCGAGATAGCTCTGGTGGTTCATCGCCAGAATCACCGGCCCGCTTTGAATCATGCGCTCCCGATGAATGACGCGAAACCGAAACAACAATCGCCCAGCCAGCCGGCTTAGATGATAGCCAACCCAATAATAGAAATTCATTCGCCGAGCGCGCGATTGGTGATCTGAACATCGCCAATCGGCAAACCCGCTTGCTCAAGCCGTACAATTATCTCGGCCACCACCTGTTCGACCGTCACATCCGAAGTGTCGATCAGGTGCGCGTCTTTCGCTCTTACCAGCGGTGAGACGGCCCGCGAGACATCATCCCGGTCGCGAATCGTGATTTCGTCGCGCTCACCTTGTGCGGCACGCCGTTGCAGACGCACGTCAGGAGATGCATCGATATAGAATTTGTACGGGGTGTCAGGGAAAACGACTGACCCAATGTCCCGGCCCTCGATTACCACATCATGCTGCTCAGCACAGTCATGAAGTCTCTCTGAAACGACCTCGCGAACTCGAGGTAATTTGCTAACACGAGAGACGCTCTCGTTCACACGATCATCGCGCAAATGGTCGGCGGGATCACGGGCATCTACAACAACGCGCGTCTCGCCGTCTCGGACAACGCATGCAAGAGCTGCTGAATCCAGCGCCTCCGCAATGCGCTCGTTCTCCTCAGGCCGGATCATGTTTTGAAGAAGATGCCAGGTGATCGCTCGATAGATTGCACCCGAATTGACGTAGATAAATCCCAATTGTCGGGCAAGCTTTCGCGCGACGCTGCTCTTTCCCGAGGCAGCGGGACCATCAATAGCGATCACACGGGGTTCGGAAGCGTATGATCCCATGTGTAATGCGTGCCTAACGAAACTACTCCTGTGCGGGTACAGGAGCGAGCGAACCGATGACCGGCGTGCTAACCTGCATCCGTTTCGGGTTGGTAAATTCTTCAAGAACTGCTTCGAACCCGGGATACGATTCACGAATACATTCGGCGTCCTGAATAATCGTCTCCCCTTCAGCAAACAACCCCGCTACAGCAAAGGCCATGGCAATACGATGGTCGCCAAAGCTCTGCAGACGCGCTCCGTGCAGCGGCGCCGGTCCATAAATTTCAAGGCCATCACTCAATTCGGCGACTTGCGCGCCCATGGTGCGCAAATTGTGCGCGATTGCAGCAATGCGATCGGTTTCTTTAACGCGCAGTTCCTCTGCATGCCGGATGGTCGTTTTGCCGCTCGCCAGAACGGCTGCAATGGACAAAACCGGCAACTCGTCAATGAGCTGCGGCACTTCCTTCCCTTGAATAACCGTGGCTTTTAGCGGAACTCCAGTGACTTCCACCACTCCGCGCGGTTCAAAGTGTTTGATATCCTCGACGGCTTCTCGAACGTGCGCACCCATTCGGAGTAGCACACCCAGCATCGCCGTTCGCGTGTCATTTAATCCAACTTCGCGAATCAGCAGGTGCCCACGACTCTGCGCCGCAGCGGCAACGAGCCAAAACGCTGCCGAAGAAATGTCGCCTGGAATATCGAAATCCCGTGACTCGGGAACCTGCTCGCCGAAAACGCTAACACTGCCGTCGTCTTCCTTTGTCGATCGCACAAGGAAATAGTTGAGCATCTTCTCCATATGATTTCGCGTCGGCACAGGTTCTTCAACGGTGGTCTTGCCTTTCGCAAAGAGACCGGCCAACAGCAGTGCGCCTTTCACTTGTGCACTAGCTGCCGATGGGCGGCATTGAATTCCATGAAGCGATCCGCCATGGATGCGCAATGGCGGCGTACCATCAGGACCTTCCGCAACAATGGTCGCGCCCATCTCGCAAAGCGGCGCGATCACTCGATCCATGGGCCGTTTTGACAAGGCAGGATCCGCTACCAGCCGACTCTCAAATTTCTGTCCAGCCAGCAGACCCGCGAGAAGCCGCATGGTCGTGCCCGAATTGCCGCAATTGATATCCTGGTTTGGCGCGGTGAGGACCCGTTTCTTTCCATGAACGATTAAGATGGTCGGCTCAGGTTGTTCGATCTTGATTCCCAGAGCGCGCATTGCATTCACCGTATGCATGCAATCTTCGCTCGGCAGAAATCCACGCAGCGTGCACACGCCGTTGGAGAGGGCGGCGACGATCACCGCGCGATGCGAAACACTCTTATCCCCGGGCACAGCGATTTCAAGATCGATTCGAGGCGCCCGTTTTATCCGCAATTCCATAGAAACAATCTAAACGTCCTGATATTCCTGCCGGATGTTCGCATAAGCCCCGCAGCCTTAATACGGCATTCACTCCTCCGCATGAGCGGAACTCCGGAAGCTCTCGCCTTACGGCACAAGGAAAATCTTATCGGTGTAAGGATCCTTCACTTCAGTGCCGGGAGGGAATCCTTCCACATCGATATATTTGCCGGGCGAATATGGGCTCTCAACCAGATGCGGTTTGCCGGGGACGGGGATTCCGTAGGGATAGTCTCCTTTTGCCACTTTTGTCTGCGGCGCGGCCGCGGGCGGAGGTGAAGATGCGACCACCGGCGGCGGTGTAGCCACTGGCTGAGCCGGTCCGTTCGGGTTAAATGGCTGCTGCTGCGGTGGGTATTCTTGCGGTTGTGGCGGAGCGTAAGCGGACGGCCGATGGTGCTGCGGTGGTGGTGGCGGCGGCTCCTCAGCGCATGAGGCCAAAAAGAAAAGCGCGAGGAGAGCAAGCGGGATTGAAAATTTCATAACGAAAATTTTGCTAATCGTATCCAGAGTCAGACTCGTTGCCAATGATTAAATCACGCTTTGTTCCAACGGCTTCGATTGTTGGCAAAGAGAAGCACAAATACAATACGCCAGTGTGCGTAATCCGAATCCGAAGTGCAGATGCGAGATAATTCACATCCAGAGATTTTAGTCGTCGATGATGACGCGATGAGTCGCAGGGTATTAGCCCAACTACTCAGCACTGCTGGTTACAATTGCCGGGTCTCAACCGATGGTTCTGAAGCGCTGGAGGCAATTCACGCCCATCCGCCTTCGCTTTTGCTACTCGACTTCGACATGCCAGGTCTAAACGGCGCTGAGGTGCTTAGGCGCCTTCGCTCCGACGAGGATTCAGTGGTCGCCCAAATCCCTGCGATCATGCTGACGGCACATGGCAGCGAGCAGAGCGAGGTATCATGTTTGCAGGCAGGTGCGGATGATTTTGTGACAAAGCCTGTCAATGCATCGGTGTTGCGCGCGCGAATCGAGACGCAACTTCGGCTTCGTTTAATGCGGCGACAACTGGAGCAGCAAAATGACGAACTGGAGAAATGGCGCCGCGAACTGGAGCGCGATCTCGCAGCCGCGCGCCTAACGCAGCAATCGTTGATACCACAGAAACCGCTGTCGTTGCCGGGTTGGCAGATCGCAACATGCTACCACCCTGTTATCCAGGTCGGAGGTGACATCTATGGCTGGGTCCGAATGAAGGACGGCCGGGTACTGTTCTGGATCGCAGATGGCACAGGACATGGTGCGGCTGCCGCGTTGCTTACAACACTGGCAAAGCTTCTTTTTCAATACGGCAGTATGGATCACGAGTCGCCAGCGACTTTGATGGAAGGGGTAGATAATGATTTTCGCAGCATCTTTGGCTCGACCTCATTCATGACTGCGATGTGTGTTGCCCTTGATCCGGCAACCGGACGAGCTCAGGTCGTTGGCGCAGGGCACCCATCGCTCCTGGTTGTTCATCACGACGGCACAACACAATCCGTCGCTTCAGTCGCGCCGCCACTGGGCTTGATCAAACGAACGGAATTTACGGAAACAGTGATCCAACTTGAGCCCGGCGATGCTTTCCTGCTCTACACGGATGGCTTGTTCCGCTGGACGAAAGATGAGCGCCATCGGGTAACTCCCGGGCAGCTCGAAAACGTTCTGGATCATTCCGCGCCCACTGCGGAGGCGTTGCTCAACCGGCTCCTAGCGCAAACAGCTTCCAAGAATTCTCCGAAGACTGCTCCTGATGATGTGGCAGCAATCGTCGTGCGCCGGGAGGACCGGCAATAAAATTTTTTGATTTAGCTCAAATTTAGTCTTGCTCTCCCTCAGGCAAAACGTTAGTCAGCCTCCATGCCGAAAACCAAAAAAACTTCCAAACGCAAACCGAATCCCGCCTTCATGAAACCGGTCCAACCGGA
>DASXOI010000105.1:0-2567 GCA_036494375.1 Candidatus Udaeobacter sp. | reverse complement strand
GCGTCATAAACTGAAATCCTTCGGGTTCGAGGGGATCAGCCGCTCGACAATCACGACGTCAAGCCAGCGACCATGGAGGCGCGCGTGTTTCTCGTACATGCCGACCTCACGGAATCCGTGTTTACGGCACAGCGCGCGACTGGCTGCGTTGAAAGGAAAGATGCGCGATAGCAATTTCCACAATCCCAGTTGTTCCGCCTCAGTAATGAGAGCAGCGACCAACAGATCCCCAACGCCTCGGCCTCTCCAATCACGACGTACGTACATCGAAAATTCGCCGATGCCACGATAGCATTCCCGGTCTCGATACGGCCCAGCGCCGGCCCAGCCGACGATTTGCCCATCAATTTCCGCAACGACGGCGGGATAGCGACCAGCGATGGCCTGAAGCCATGCCCGCTGATCTTCCGCAGATCGGGACTCCGTTTCGAAAGTGGCGACGCGGTCCTCGATGCCTTGATTGTAAATTTCAGCGATCGCCGCGGCATCGTTTACGCTGGCGCTCCGAATGTGGATGCCGTCCATGTCTGGACGTTTGAGCGCGCGATTACGCCGGTTCCGTTGAGACCGTTGCTTCACCAGCGCCTTGCTCGAACGCCTGCTGCACCGCGCGCCAAGCTAACATGGCGCACTTCACCCGCTGCGGGAATTTTCGAACGCCCTGCATCACGCGCAGATCGCCGAGAGCTTTCGGAGGTTCGCCTATATCGGCGGTCACAAGATCGTAAAATGCTTGCAGCATTTCCATTACTTCAGACCGGTTTTTGCCCTTCAGTTTTATTGTCATCAGTGACGCCGATGCCTGGCTGATGGCGCACCCGTGTCCGCTGAATTTGATATCCTCCAAGCCGCCGTTCGAGTCGAATTTTACGGCTAGATGAATTTCGTCCCCGCAGGCCGGATTGTCACCATGCACCAGTACGGCAGCGCCCGGCAGATCGCCAAAATTCCGCGGTCGCCGTGAATGATCGAGGATCACCTCTTGGTAAAGCTCTTCAATTTCAGGGCTCATGAAAAGAAACGCATCGTGCACCCTATCGTCATGTTCAGCGAAGCGAAACATCTCTGGCTGACCATTAACTGACCCACACAGCAGATAATCACAGATTCTTCGCTGCCCTCAGAATGACAATCGCGGTGGCTCATGAAAAAAAACGCACCGCCGCGTGAAGAATTTCAATCATTCGATCGATCTCCTCCATCGTGTTGTAGAAGTAGAAGCTCGCGCGCGTTGTGCCCGATACGGCGAAGCGACGCATCAATGGCTGGTTGCAATGATGCCCGCCGCGCATGGCCAATCCATACTGATCCGCAAACGTGGTCAGATCGTGCGGATGCGCTGCGCCCATGACAAACCCAACAAGCGCACCCCGTTCTTCCCTTGGACCAAAGACGCGCGTACCTGGTAATTCGGTCAGCCGGTCAGCCGCATAATGTGCAAGCTGCGAGTCGTGTTCGAAAATTGCCGTTCGTCCGATCTGCTCAATGTAATCAATTGCTGCCGCGAGTCCGATGGCCCCAGCAATGTTCGGCGTGCCAGCTTCGAACCGGTGAGGCGGTTTCTTGTAAGTGCTCTTTTCGAGCGTGACGCTTACGATCATTTCGCCTCCGCCCTGCCACGGCGGCATGGAATCCAAAAGCTCCGCGCGTCCGTAAAGCACGCCAATTCCAGTCGGTCCACACATCTTGTGTCCTGAGAACGCCAGGAAATCGCAGCCCAATTCCTGCACATCGAGCGACAGGTGGCCGATGCTCTGCGCCGCGTCGACCAACGTCACCGCGCCCACAGCGCGAGCTTTGGCGCAAAGCTCGGCGACTGGATTAATTGTGCCCAGCGAATTTGAGACGTGCGTGAAAGCGAAAAGTTTTACTTCTGGGGTTAGCAATGAAGACAGCTGGTCAATATCAAGAGTTCCGTCGTCACACACCGGCAGAAACCGAAGACGCGCGCCTTTGCGTTCCGCCAGCAACTGCCAGGGCACCAAATTGCTGTGATGCTCCATCACCGTCAGAAGAATCACGTCGCCTTCGCGAATGAATTTCTCGCCCCAAGCTTGCGCCACTAAATTGATGCTCTCTGTCGTGCCGCGCGTGAAGATGATTTCGTCAGGACTCGTCGCGCCGATGTACTCGGTGACGCGCTGCCGCGCGTGTTCATATGCGTCAGTCGCGCGCCCGCTCAGCGTGTGCAATCCCCGATGAACATTTGCGTTGTCGTGTTCGTAGTAATTCCGCAATGCCTCGACGACAGCACGCGGTTTTTGCGAAGTCGCAGCGCTATCAAAGTAGATTAGGTCCTGGCCGCGGACCTGTTGGTGCAGGATCGGGAAATCCTCGCGAAGAGTCTTCCAATGGACAGTGCTGGCAGCAACCTTGTGCACACCACAATCTGCAACACCAACCGGCACACGCCACTTTATTCACAGCGCAGGTCGGGGCGATTGACCTCAATCGCCTCGTTCGATGAAAGCATGACGTTAAAGCGACGGCGGTGTCAGCCGCAAAATTGTAGCGTCGCCCAAATGGCGACGGCTACAGTTGCAAGTTCTAGAGGCGTTTGTGTCAAA
>DASXOI010000104.1:0-1515 GCA_036494375.1 Candidatus Udaeobacter sp. | reverse complement strand
GCGAATGATTTTATGGGAATCGGCAATGCTCGGATTACTCGGTGGAATCATCGGCGTAGGATTAGGCGTTATCGGTGTTCATCTGATGCAAGCTGCGCCCGCCATCCGCGGCTTGCTGGAACCGGATCTCAGCTTCAATCTCATACTGATGGCTGTTACCATCGCTGTCTGCGTCGGCGTTCTGAGCGGTTTCTATCCGGCATGGCGGAGTTCTCGCTTAACGCCGAGCCTTGCGTTACATGGCTGAAGAAAGCGGCTAACGGTTCGTCGAATTACTTATGAATCTTCATTTTGCCATTAGAAGGATCTGTTTCGTCGGCATCTATCTTGGCGTTGCCCTCTCGTCCTTTGCGTCCGCCGCCGACACCGCCTCGGAGTTGGCCGCTAAACTGCGTGCAAAGGAAAGCGGTTCCATGTTCATCCGGATTCGGATGGAGATCGGGAGCGGCGAGAAACAAACGCTTCAGATTCAAATCAAGTCTCGTGTTTCCGACGCGGGTGGCGACATCGTTTATCAAATACTTTTTCCGAAAGAGCGGAAAGGTGAATCGGTTTTGCTTCACCGATCCGGACACAAATTCAGTGGGACATTGTTCACGCTGCCGAACAATCTTAAATCGGTTGGGTCGGCTGAGATGAAACAATCGCTCTTCGGCAGCGACCTTTCCTACGAAGATATAATTGACAGTCCTTTCGCCTGGAGTCAGCAGACAATCGTCGGCACGGAGGACATGGACGGCACTCCCTGCCAGATTCTGGAATCGAAACCAGGCAAAGGCCACACCTCGTCTTACTCCAGTGTGAAAAGCTGGATTGATTCGCGCCGGTTGGTGCCTCTACGCATCGAAAAATATGACTCCTCAGGCAAAGTTGTTCGACGCATCAATACCACCCGCGTTTTGCTCGAGGGAGGTGATTCGGTTCCAGTCGATCTTAAAGTTTACGGGCCCGGCGGCTCTGTCACTCAGATAACCGGGTCACGTCTTAAGCGCGGTGTGAGCTACGCAGACACCGAATTCACGCCTGAGGGTCTCAAACAGCTTAACGCTCCTCCAGGTTCAGGTTCCTCGGAATAGAAAGTACGTCATCCTCATCTGCGGGCCGCACCAGTTAGGGCGACTTTGTCACTGTCAAACATCGCGCGAACTGCAAAGATTGCTCGCTGTTTGCGATGATGCCCGCGCTTTGAGGCTTATGCGTTATGAATCTTTAGCTTCGTCGAGAGTAAGCGTTTGGCCGATTTTCATCACGCGCAGCTGCGCCTTTGATTTACGCGTTTTCAGTTCACGTTCGAATGCTTCAGGTGTTCCTGTCAAAACCGGAAAGGTTCCATAATGCATCGGAATCACTGTCCGCGCTTTGACCAGCTTTACTGCTTCTGCCGCACGAGCGGGTCCCATCGTGAAATGGTCGCCAATGCAAACGAGCATGACATCGATGTCGTGGAAAAGCGTTAGCAGCGCCATGTCTGAAAACAAATCTGTATCGCCTGTGTGATAAATTGTCGGCCCGCCG
>DASXOI010000103.1:0-5129 GCA_036494375.1 Candidatus Udaeobacter sp. | reverse complement strand
CGCAGTTTTGAGCGGCATGAGCGTGACTAGTTTCAAGGCGGCCGTGGTCAATTCTGATGTCGCAGCTATTTCGAAAATCAGCGGCCTCGGAAAAAAGACGGCGGAGCGAATTGTTCTCGAACTAAAGGACAAGGTCGGCGTAGCTGCAGCATGGGAAGCAGCGAGTGCCGCGCATGCGCCCACGCCAGACCAGGAACAGGCGAACGAAGCAGTGCTCGCCTTGATCGCGCTCGGTTACAAGCAGGTCGACGCACACAAGGCAGTGCACGATTTGCAGCAGAAAGGCGAAGGCGAAGGCAAATCAGCAGAAGAACTGGTGAAGCTAACACTGAAACGAATAGCTGCTGGCAGGTAAGAAAACGCCGAACGCTCAACGTCCAACGCCCAATATCGAGTTCAGACCTCTCCATTCGGCATTGGACGTTCGGCGTTGAGCATTGGACGTTCTCTTCATCATGCACGTGCAGGAACAGGCCGACCGGCTAACCACGATTCGCGCGGCTTTCCCGAATGAGGGACTCTTCGCCGAAAAACAGTGGCTCCTTTCGCCAGACGCATTTCCGATCGACAAAAAATCTCTTGCCGATCTCGAGCAACTGGGGCATCGGCTGTTCGTTTTTCAGCGGGCTTGCAATCAGCTGTATCAGCTCAGCATTAAAGGCAAGCAGCCCGAGTGGGTAGCCCGCTACCTCGACGCCGGTAAACCGAAGGAGTTAATCGAATTTTCGCGGCGAAAGGAGATCCGCGATGATTTGCCACGAGTAATCCGGCCAGATCTCATCCTCACCGAGAAAGGCTACATCATTGCTGAGATCGATTCAGTCCCCGGCGGGATTGGCCTAACCGCTTGGCTAAACCAGACGTATTCTTTATTCGATAACGACATCATTGGCGGTGCTAACGGAATGCTGGAGGGATTTCGCGGCGTGGTGCCAAACGGCGCCGACATCGTCATTTCACAGGAATCAGCAACCTACCGGCCAGAGATGGAATGGCTCGCCGCACGATTGAATCAACGCGCTGTAGCCGGAGGCGATGACTCCGGCTCTGCTGGCACACTCAGGTCTGCCGGGGTCAGCGCCCACGGCTACAACTGGCGTGTAGTACCAGCCGAAAATTATGAGACGGAAAATGGACGCGCTGTGTACCGCTTCTTCGAATTGTTCGATCTGCCAAATATTCCCGGAATTGAAAACGCGCTGCGAATGAACGCAGAAGGGCGAATTACGATTACGCCGCCGATCAAGCCGTATCTCGAAGAGAAAATGTGGTTCGCGCTCTTCTGGCTTCAGCCGCTCCGCGAATTTTGGCGACGCGAATTGGGAGACAAATACTTCATGAAGTTACAGGAAGTAATTCCCTATTCCTGGCTGCTGGATCCAACTCCCCTGCCCCAGCATGCAGTCATTCCACGTTTGGAAATTCATGATTGGCGCGAGGCTGCAAAATTTAGCCAAAAGGATCGCGATCTTCTTTTGAAAGTGAGCGGTTTTTCTCCGCTTGGCTGGGGAAGCCGCGGCGTCGCCTTGGGGAGCGACCTGGCGCATGCCGATTGGGAAAAACGAATCGAACACGCGTTGGCAACATTTGAATCTTCGCCAACGATCATGCAGCAGTTTCAAAAGGGCCGTTTGTTTGAGCATAACTATTGGGATCCAGATTCAGGAGAACTGAAGGCAATGAAAGGCCGCGTACGTCTGTGCCCGTATTATTTCGTGGAAACCGATCGTGTGAAGTTACGCGGTGCGCTGGCTACGATCGCTCCAGCCGATAAGAAATTTTTACACGGCATGAGCGACGCAATCCTGGTTCCCTCGAAGGTGCAATAAGACAAGCAGAGCCGACAAGCTTGCGCGCGCATAAGTCGACGCCGCATCACAGCAGTGTTTTTTTGCGTGCAAAGGCGATCGGCTTGCTCCAAAACCGACCTATGATCACAAAAAACATTGGGATGCTGTTGCTCGCGATCTATTTGATTCTTGTCGGAATTACCACCCTTTTTCACGTCGGCATCGGAGCAGTCGTGATGGGAGTTGTGGCGCTTATTGCAGGCATCTTGATTTTGGTCGGCAAATAATTAACCGCTTTACAGTTCCTCTGTAGGCACCGCCCTGTGGGCGGTTAAGAAAAAAGTGCCAAGGCGAAATTGAACGGCGCACAGCGCCGTGGCTACAGATCCAGAACCATAGCCGGTTCACAGTGCTCCAACGGCCGCCGAGATCAGCAAGACAACAATGCTAAGCGAAATGAAAATCTGGATCATCGCCAAGACCTTGGCCCAGCGTGCGAGCAGCGGCGCGTCGGTCGGACCGAATGTGGAACTCTGCGTAAACGCGACGAACAGATAATCGACAAAGTGTGGATGCCAGCGTGCACACGCAAATTCGGGGCGTTCGTCGTGCGTAATTTGCATCTGTGGAAAGAGGAAACTCTTGCTGCCGAATTTCCGTTGTTTCTGTCGAAGGGTTGGGCCGCCGCCGTCCAGGCGCCAGTACCACAGCGCGAACACGATCACATTTGTCAGCCAAAGTAGCCCGCCGGATCGGAGCAATTGCAATGGAGATTCGCGGTGCGACGGCAATAGACGGACGAGCAAAACTACAGAGGCAATCAGCGCGAGTGTTGTGATTCCGTTAATAACGAATCCGAGAAGGCGATTGAGCGATTGTCTTCCGACGCGATGGCTCACAACAGTCGGCACAAGCAAGACCACAATCACAGTTGGCAACAACCAAATCGGCCCTACAACGACGTTGCGTGGCAGGGCCAGGTAAATCCCGCCGACCGCGAGAACCGCGGCTATCGTCTGTCCGCGTGGCTCTGGTTGGTCAACGTGTTCTGGCATTTCTGTTTTTCCGCATAAACGAGATTCGCAATATGATCAATACTTGCGCCCATCATTGAGTGAACTACGTCACGCTCGTTTTGTACGGGCCGATCAACAAATGCGATCTCTCTCGCCTTTTCGGGATTACACTTTGAGGTAAGAGGAAAGCGAACACACTATAATTTCGGAGGCGTATGCGACGGATGCTACTACTGCTTGCGATCGTTGCGGCGGGTGCTGCTATATGCGCAGCGCTCTGGGTTTTTCGTGGCCGCGAAATCTCGTCGTTTATCGATCGTTACTGGACGGTGGAAACGCAGTCCGCAGCTATTCAATCCATCGCATACGAAGGCAGCGGAGCGGGCGGCATCTTCATCTGCAATGGAATCAGTTTCAGTCTGAATGACCTCAGCCAGGGCTTGTCGCTCAGTGTTGGCTCAACGAAAGACAATCAACTTGCGTTGGCCACGAGCGGCAAGGTTTTCCCTTTCGGCACGCTCACATCCAATTCGGACAATAGCGGCGAACGCCTCGCTACTGTGCCGCCTGCAGGCGATCAGGCTTTCCTTGCAGTGCGTCACAGCGCTCTCAGTTGGCCAACACCGTTTGATATGAACTTAATGACCGGCCAATCGCCGTCTTGGAAACGGCACATTTATCAGGAAATTCGATGGAAGAAATCGTCTGGCGCGAAGCTCCAAATGCTTTGGCGTTACGAGCAACCTTTTTATCCCGGCAATGGCTGGACAAGCGGATTGATGACGCGGCAAGGCTGTACGGGCCTGATTCGAGTCAACATCAAGGAGTGACGACTTCCCAGCCGTCATATCCCTCGGCGGCTTGGAAGCCGCCGCTCCTTGTGTAACGCGCGCTTTCCTGCATCATTTTCGAGTGCGACTCGCGCAAAAATTTCAAAAACTGTTTACCCGCGACGCGGCGGAGAGTCTGTGGGAGCACGCTTGCCGCTGCACGCATCCGGTAAGCTCTCGACGGATTCTCTCCACGATAGACAACGCGGAATTGGTAAGGCTGCGCGAACATTACCCGTACCGACCGAACGCGCGAAAGATCAATGCCTATGAGGACGCCAACTACTGGGTGGGCGTTAACGTAAAACGCCTACAGGACCTCTGGCTTGATCGCTCGCCGCCGTTGGACATCCTGGATCTAGGCTGCGGCCCTGGATATTTCCTATACCTCTGCCGGATGTTTGGCCACAAGGGTCTCGGGCTCGACCCCGATGATGAACCTTTTTTCCGCGGCACCACCAAATTCTTTGGCGTTAGCCGCGTCGTCGCGCGAATCAATGCGCAGGAGCCTTTGCCGGAGCTCGGCAAACAGTTCGATCTCGTTACCGCGCATCGCGTGTGTTTCCACCGCATCGCACGGCGCGAAAACGGTGAATGGCTGGAATGGACAAAGGCTGATTGGAAATTCTTCATCAACGACGTACGCACGAGGTTCCTCAAACCTGACGGGCGGCTTCTTCTAGAATTTAATCGGCGCGCGGACGGCTCTTCATTTTTCACACCGGAACTGCGCGCCTTCTTTGAATCGCAAGGCGCGCATATCATGCGCTGGAAAGCCTTGCTTGCTGCGGATCCGGCTGAGCGGCCGCGATTCAAAGGACTCCGGTAGGCGACATTGCGCGTTCTGTGTTCAGCGGCCCTGCGTGTGACTGCTGAAGCTCTCATTAATACCTCGCTTCAGCGAGGTCACTTCCAGCATTCGCCATAACAACCGCTTTAGCGGTCTATCTGGCGACGAGAGACAGAAACCGCTGAAGCGGTTCCTACGGATGCGTGCGGTTATCCACCCCGCTAAAGCAGGATGTTAATGAAATGAGGAAGCGTTTCAGATCACGTCTGGAATTTAGATGAAGGAATTGCTTTACTGTGATCGTGCGAAGCAAGGGATTGCTGATGCTCTCATTAACACCTCGCTTCAGCGAGGTGACTTCCATCGGTGGCGTATAAGATCCGCTTTAGCGGTTTATGGCTACGAGAGAGATAAACCGCTGAAGCGGTTCCTGCACGCGTGCTTGCAGCTAACCACGCCGTTAAAGCAGACTATTAACAGAATGTTAATGCACGGATACTACACGTAGATCAACACCAGCTCTGTCTCTCGAGTGCTGTCTAGACAGCGCCGTGCGTCCGCGTCACAATTTCCAGTCCGAGCAATCCCAGCCCAGCAGTTGCTCAGTTTTAGAGATGTCTTCGGCGAAAAGATTGTAAAGGAAAACGCGCTCCTCCCAATTCATCGCCCGCTCGTAGGGCACAATGTTCCTGTCTTTGTTGCG
>DASXOI010000102.1:0-3330 GCA_036494375.1 Candidatus Udaeobacter sp. | reverse complement strand
CGCTTCGAGAACTGGAAGCGCTTCCGCGCGCCGGGCTGCCCGGATTTTTTTCGCTCTTTCATGCGGGGATCGCGCCGCAGCAAGCCCTCGGCTTTGAGTGGGCCACGCAAATTTGCGTCGACTTGAAGAAGCGCTCGCGCGATCGCGAGTTGTGCCGCGCCGGCCTGGCCCATTGTGCCGCCGCCACTCGCGTGAATGAATACATCGTAAGTGTTAACTGCCTTCGCATTCTGCAGAGGTTGCAACACCACGTTCTGCAAGGGCACAGTCGGGAAATAATCTTCGAAGGTCCGACCATTGATATCGATTTTTCCGCTGCCCGACATCATCCGAACGCGAGCGACCGATGTCTTGCGGCGACCTGTGGCAATGAATTCTTCAGCTTGTGGCATAAATCACGACTTCTGAAATTTGACAGCTTCCGGCTGTTGGGCGGTGTGCGGATGCGATTCGCCGCGATACACTTTCAGCTTCCGATAAACACTCCGGCCGAGCCGATTGTGCGGAATCATTCCGCGGACGGCGCGTTCGACCAGCAATTCAGGATGACGAGCGCGACGTGCCCGGGCACTCTCAGTTTTGTGTCCGCCGACGTATCCGGAAAAGCTCATATAGCTCTTCTGTTCTTCCTTCTTTCCGGTGAGCCGGACTTTTTCCGCGTTGATGACAATGACGAAATCGCCCGTATCCACGTGTGGTGTAAAAACAGTTTTCTCTTTGCCACGCAGCAGATTAGCCGCTTTCACAGCGACTCTTCCGAGCACCTGGTCGCTGGCGTCGATCAGCCACCATTTGCGTGGGACTTCGCTGGCTTTGGCAGAAAAGGTTTTCATCGCTGGAAAAAGGGCACGAAAACTACGGGAGCGGTAAGGACCTGTCAACCTGAGTATGACCGATTTACGCCTATAATTGCTTCTTCCTTGCGCAAGTCATTCGCCGTAAAAACACCTCTTGGCGACTGACACAGCCGCCTTACAATTGTAGCGCGTTTCTGTGAAACGCCAATTTTACGATGGCAACTCCACAAATTCCAAAGACTGCGATATCGCCGCGACGCGACGAAGATTTTCCCGAGTGGTACCAGCAGGTGGTTCGCGCCGCCGAATTGGCCGAGCCTTCGGACGTCCGCGGTTGCATGGTCATTCGTCCGTGGGGCTATGGGATCTGGGAAAACATGCAACGCCAGCTCGATGCGCTGATTCGCGCCACCGGTCATCGCAACGCCTATTTCCCTTTATTCATTCCGTTGAGTTATTTCGCCAGGGAAGCTGAGCACGTCGAAGGCTTCGCCAAGGAATGTGCCGTGGTTACCCATTACCGGCTCAAGGTGGATGAGGAACTCGGATTGGTGCCCGACCCCGGCTCGAAATTAACCGAACCGCTGGTTGTTCGGCCGACGAGCGAGACGATCATCGGCGCGAGCTACGCGAAATGGGTGCAATCGTATCGGGATTTGCCGATTCTGATTAATCAGTGGTGCAACATCGTCCGCTGGGAAATGCGAACGCGATTGTTCCTGCGCACAACGGAATTTCTGTGGCAGGAAGGCCATACCGTCCACGAAACCGAAGCCGAAGCGCGAGAAGAAACCAAACGGATGCTCGGCGTGTACGAAACCTTTGTGCGCGAACGTTGCGCAATTCCTACATTCTCGGGTTTAAAATCGGACAGTGAAAAATTTCCTGGCGCGGTGGAAACTATGGCGCTCGAAGCAATGGTGCAGGACCGCAAAGCCATCCAGGCCGGCACATCGCATTTTCTTGGACAGAATTTTGCTCGTGCCAGCGGAATTCAGTTCCAAACGCGTGAGGGCAAGCAGGAATTTGGCTGGACCACCAGCTGGGGTATGACGACGCGCATGGTAGGCACAGTCGTTATGGGCCATGGCGACGACGACGGGGTTATTTTGCCGCCGCGCATCGCGCCGACGCACATCGTTATTCTGCCAATCACCCCCAAGGAAGAGACGCGCGCGAGCGTTTTGGAAACCTGCGACAGACTCGCCGCGGAGTTGCGCGCGAAAAAATTTCTCGATGATGTTACGATTGAGGTTGAAGTCGATCGCCGCGATCTCGGCGGCGGAGTTAAGAATTGGGACTGGATTAAAAAAGGTGTACCGCTGCGAGTTGAAATTGGGCCACGTGATCTTGAAAAAGATTCAATCACAGTCAGCCGGCGTGATCAACCGGTGAAGAACAAGGAGTCGATGCGGATGGACGAATTCACCGCGCGCGCGCCAGAAATTCTTGTCTCCATTCAGGATTCGCTCTATGCGCGTGCGAAGCAATTTCGAGACGCGAATACACATGAGATAAATTCGAAGAAAGATTTCTACGACTTCTTTACGGCAAAAAACGCCTCGAAACCCGAAATTCACGGCGGCTTTGCACTTGCTCACTGGAACGGCTCGCGCGAAATCGAGGAACAAATCAAGGACGATCTGAAAGTCACGATCCGCGTTATTCCGCTCGATGATTCTTCAGAAGCGGGCCAATGCATCTTTACCGGTGAACCGAGTGCGCGTCGCGTTGTGTGGGCGAAATCATACTAGCCTCAAGGGGGCAGGCGATTCAAAAGGGACGATTTGACGGCGAGGCGGCGACTGGTTTATTTCCGCCCGCCGATGCAGTTAAGACTCTATAGCCGCGAGTGGTGTTCCTGGTGTATTGACGCGAAGGATTATCTCAGCGAGAAAGGCTATTGCTTTCAGGAGATCGATGTTGGCAAAGATCGGCAGGCGTACGCGGAGATGAAGCAGCTTTCTGCTCAAACGTACGTGCCCACGTTTGTGGCGGGCGATAAAGTTTTGGCAAATTTTGACACCAATCAGCTACAAAAATTTCTGAACGAGCATCAGATCAATCCGTAGACGCGCTGTTCCGTGATGCTTTTCGGTCTCCTTCTTACCCTGGGCGTAGCCGTGCTCAGCGTCGGCCTGCGCACATTTCACAATTCGTATGCGCAAAAGGCCGGAGCGCTGGGAATTCTCGCCGCCACTTTTCTTGGATTTTATTTTGCCACGAACAATTGGGTGTTGGGCTTGGTCGCGGCTCTAGCCTGGCTGTTCCTGCCCTGGCTGGAAATTCTTACCCGGATCCGTGCGTTACGACTGCCAAAAGAGAAAGAGCTTCGACCGAAAAGCCCGCCATCATCCGACACGTTCCCGGCGCTTAGCGAAATCACGCGCGAGATTGAAGAGGAAAGATATATTTACGTGAGCGATGCCGGGTGGGACTGGGAAGATTACCGGCAGTTTTTCCGATTGTTCTACAGAGAAGAAGATCGCGCGCAGGCCGCGATCTGCCTGAATGAGCAGCGTGATTTTTCATT
>DASXOI010000101.1:0-2874 GCA_036494375.1 Candidatus Udaeobacter sp. | reverse complement strand
GTATCGCCGCGATGGACATCGAATGAGATGTCGTTGAGGACCGCGCGATCGCCGAATTTTCGAACGAGGCGATCAACCTCGATCATGGTGTCTCTGTTAACAGGCATGATCACAATGACGAAATCCGAATGACGAAGCACGAAGGAATGACGAAGCTCGAATGACGAAATGTTTTCGGCGCGCAGTGGTTTGATTCTCGGATCATGCCGGGACCTTCATTTGCTTCTCCAAATCTTGGAGAAGATTAAATTGAGTTCTTTCGCTTCAAACCACAGCGTACGAGCCTGTGGTTTTAAGTCGGGTACCGCTCTAACGATCATCCTGAGAAAATGCTTTGCTTCGCGTGCCTCTTTCCGGCAGGTGCCAATGTTTTTAAAAAACTCCTTTTTCGAAACTGAGTCGTCGGCTTCGACATAGTTCGCGCCAACGCTCGTCGTTGCTCCGACGAGTTGGCTAATCAAACGATTCGTGACTGCATCTTGCGGAGTGTGTTTTACGAAATCAATAACGGCTTCACCGAATCTCGCCGTGCGTTCTTCCAAGTCGTAAACAGGCGGTGTCGCCGGTTCTTCGCAGACCCTTGATTCAGCATCGTTGTACCAGAGCGACTCGTCGGCACTTGTGTTTCGGTTTTCGGACTTCGTCATTCCTTGTCATTCATCTCATCCTGCAAAAAAGAAAACGCCCGTGAGCACCGCGTTCATGACCAACATCGCCAGCAGAGATTGCACGACTGCTGTCGTGGTAGCCTGGCCGACGCCTTCGGCGCCACCTTCGACGTTCAGGCCGGCATTGCACGCGACGGTGATGATGATCCAGGCAAAGACGACGCTCTTGATCATGCCCGAATACAAATCCCATGTTTCCGCGCTCCCAAGCGCGCGCAGCACATAGCCGGCAGTGTTGAAATCCAGGGCGGAAACGCATACTGCCCAGCCGCCAAAGATGCCGATGTAGTCTCCAAAAATAGTGAGCACCGGAAGCATCACCATCATGGCAAGAAAGCGTGGCACTACCAGGTACTGAACTGGGTTGATGGCCATTACCTCAAGCGCTTCGATTTCCTCGGACACTTTCATAGTGCCGATCTCGGCGGCGACAGCGGAACCGCTGCGGCCAATCACGATAACGGCGATCAACACCGGTCCCATCTCGCGCAGCAACGTGATCATTACGAGATCAGGAATGTACATTTCCGCTCCGAGACTTTCGAGAGAATGCGCAGCCTGCATCGCAAGCGTCACGCCCACGCTGAACGCGGTTAATGCGACCATCGGCGCGGCGCGCACCCCTATGAACACCATTTGCCGAAAAATCGGCGCGATCTTGAAAAATTGACCCGTGAACGGCGCAACGAGAATCCAGTAGAGCAAACTGAAATTGAGTTGGAGATAATTTTTCACTTGCTGGTTTCGCGCGCAGAATGCCAAGCTGCGCACACCGACGAAAGCCGAAATTTCAGTGCTGCTCAATTGTGGCTTGGCGGCTTCACAAAGAAAAGACAATGGCGCAAAGCGAAATCGATGCTGTCCGCGCGCTACTGAGCTCTAAGCCACGCCCAGTTGGTTGGCCTGCGAGGCGGAAACGGCTCGACGAGGTTGGAACTGTTTGGCCCGTTGCAGACGATGTAGAACTCACTGCCGTCGGCGTGAACGGCGTGCCCGGCGAATACTCCATTGTTCCCGGCAGCGATCCGTCTCGCGTCCTGATGTTTTTCCACGGCGGCGGCTACTGTTCTGGTTCAATCGAGAGTCATCGTCGTTTGGTAACCGAAGCGGGCCGGGCGGGGAGAATCCGGACACTCGCTGTCGCATACCGGCTCGCGCCGGAACATTCGTTTCCCGCAGCTTACGATGACGCGCTTACTGCCTGGCGATTTTTGCGAAATCAAGGAATCGCTGCTGCGCAGATTGCGATCGGTGGCGACAGCGCCGGGGCCGGACTCACTCTCGGATTGATCGGCCGGTTGCGCGATGCCAACGAGGAGCTTCCCGCATGCGCGTGGCTCATCTCGCCATGGACGGATCTGACGATGTCCGGTTCGACCCTTGCGAGCAAAGCCGCGGCCGATCCGCTTATTCACGAGGAATATCTCAACGAATTGGCCGATGCTTATCTTCCCGCCGGGATGGACAGAAAAGATCCGCGCGTCTCCCCGCTCTACGCCGATTTCAAAAACTTTCCGCCGATGCTAATTCAGGTTGGGTCTAACGAGACCTTGCTAGATGACGCCACTCGACTCGCCGCACGGGCCGGTACCGCCGATGTCGCAGTGACTTTGGAGATCTGGTCACAAATGATTCATGCATGGCCTTTGTGGAATGCTCATCTCGACGATGGCCGTCGCGCGATATCCAGCGCAGGTTCATTCATCCGGGGCCATCTTTGACCAAGGAACGACGGCTTCCCAGCCGTCAAATATTGGAATCGACGGCTGCCCAAGCCGTCGCTCCTTGATTACAATAAACCGTACCTGCGAAAATCCGCGAGTTACTGCCACGAGCGCAGAACCAACAAATGTTGTCATTCTGAGCGGAGCGAAGCGGCAGTCGAAGAATCTCAGTTCTTCCTCACAGCCGCGCTTCTATATGAAAGCCAGAGATGCTTCGACTTCGCTCAGCATGACAGAATTGCATTTGAGTCTGCAAATCACCGTCACACGAGAGCGAAGCGTCAAATCAAACCGCGCTTGCGAAAGTCGCCGAGATTACTGCCGGAGGAACGCTCCACCAGGTCGATGGTAAACTTGAGCAGGCAAACTTCCCACGCGTCGTCTACGCCCTGGATAATGGCACTGAGCGGTTCGTTTTTATTTTCGATCTGTCGCCTGGTGCGGTTGATGACCGTGTCAATTGAGTCGGTGAGCGTCTGTTC
>DASXOI010000100.1:0-3670 GCA_036494375.1 Candidatus Udaeobacter sp. | reverse complement strand
GCGAATCGGACGTCGATTGTGATTGCACACCGCCTTTCGACAATCGTCGGTGCGGACCAGATCCTGGTGTTGGATCACGGCCGCATCGTCGAGCGCGGCACCCACGACGAATTGCTGGTGCTCGATCAAAGATACGCGCAGCTATGCCGGCAGAGTCTGTTGGAGTCGTCGCCTCAGCGCGAAGCACAGTCTAAGGAGGAAATCGTCACCTCAGAAGTTGCGGAACCGGAAGAGCAGCGATTGCCGGTCTAACAACTTGGCAGATCAGATCTCTGACTTAGGAGAGATCACGCAGCAAAAGGTCCTGGTATTTTCGCTCCAGCTCGTCATAACGCTGCTGGCTCTCGCCAAGCGCCCGCCGTTCTTCCTCGAGCGCTTGCTCAAGATCGCGAATTCGTTCCTGAAGGCGACCGGACATTTTCGCTACGCCGGGCCCGAGCGGGTCGTCGAGCTGAATTTGGAATTGGTTTTCGTCGAACTCTGACGGCGCGGTTTCCCACAGGTCGGCCATTTCCCGGACTTGGCGGCGAGTGCCGTCACAGCTGTTGATTACGACCGTTTCGCCATCAATTTCTCCAAGTCGAATAAATTCCCGCAAGGTACCGAGCGTAGTGGGTCCATAGTAATGCTCGCTCGTTAGCTCGACGAGCCAGTCCATACTCAACTGCGGGAGCATCGGCGCTCTGACCCACGTCTGGCCATCGCTGGACAGTGTGTCGTGCGGCGCGATCTGCGCGGCAGCAGCCCAACGCGTGATCTGGTCGAACTGCACCGGCCCGAAGGTGCTTCCGTCCTCATGTTTGCGAAGAAACCACTTTTGGTTCACAAAAGATTTCGTCCTTTAGGGCGACGGAGAGCTGGAAGCGGCAGGCGATGCCGTCGGAATAATGATAGTTTGGCCAGCCTGCAATTTACGGCCGTCTTCGATGTGGTTGGCGTTTTGTAAATCGTCCACGGTTACTTTGTACATTTTCGCGATCGACGTGAGCGTTTCTCCCCGCGCAACAGTGTGCGTGTTGCCTTCGACGGCTAAATGCGATGCAGATGCCCCGGGCGCGGCAGCGCTTGCTGGGACAGGTGCAGCTTCTCCGACCATTACACCTGGTCGAGCGTGCGAGAGTTGTTGCTCCAGTTTGAGAATCTCCTGAGAAAGCGCGTCGATCTTGGCGTTTTGTTCGTCAATTTTTTTTGCCAAGGCTTCAAACTGTGCGGATTCCGCTACTTTTCCTTCGTGCGGCGCAGGTGTCTGCGCAAAAACGGCCCAAAGCGCGAAAGAGCTTATTGCGCAAAGAACACAGATTACTTTCATCTGAGGGAAATTTTGCCACCGGGACAATTATCTGACAAGCGGGTTCGCCGCGCTTAACCGTTGTTTTTGCAAGTGTTAACGAATTTTACTGTATTCGTATGATGATTCTGCGTGGTGCGCAGCTTGCGTTTCGAACTTTTGCTCGTACGTTTTTTCATGCCTGAGCGCATTCAAAAACCGGCGGAACCGGCTCCGTGGGAACCAAAGCAAGGCGACGGCGGTGGCCCGCGTTCGCCGGACGTTTCGCGACCGGACACGAAGGATTTGTTAAAGAAAATGCGCAAGGTCGATCCCAATCAATCCAAGCGCTATCGCCAGCGCACGGGTCAGTAATGGACCGTTCACAGTTGGGATTTGACCAGATGTTTTCTGGTGCAGCGGATGATTTTCCTTCGCTGATGCGGCGCAAAGGTCTGCTTGGGCCGGCTGCCATCGTTGCGACGCCGCAAAACGCGACGCAACAACAGACGTGGCAACCCACCGACGCGACAACGATTCTTGCGTTCAAATTTTCCGGCGGTGTTCTGGTTGCGGGAGATCGACGCGCGACTGCGGGTAACACTGTCGTCTACGATCGTGCGGACAAGGTTTTGGAGATCGACAGGCAATCGATAATGGCCATCGCCGGTGTGCCTGCCACCGCGTGGGAGATGGCGCGCGTGCTCGAACATTCACTACAATATTTTCGGCGAACTCAGCTCCAGGAGATGAGTGTCGACGGCAAAGTGCGAGCGCTCTCGAAATTGTTGCGCGACAATTTCGGGTTCGTCATGCAAGGCGTCGGTGTCGTAGTCCCAATCTTTGCGACTTACGACGGAAATTCGAAACCTGAGGCGCGCCTTTATTTCTACGATGCAATGGGCGCGCAGTTTGAAGCGACCGATTACGCAGCGACGGGATCCGGCTCGCCTGCGGTCCGCGGCATCCTCTATTATGAAAATTCCTGGGGCGCGAAGCCCCTGCATAAGTTGAACGAAGAGGAAGCAGTGTCGCTCGCACTGCGCGCGCTCGATACCGCTGCGGAATCGGATACCGCAACAGCGGGTGTAGATCGTGCCGGAAAGATTTTTCCTGTAATCAAGATTGTATCGCGCGAAGGCATCAACACTTTACCCGAGAGCAAAATCG
The DNA here is from genome assembly GCA_036494375.1 of Candidatus Udaeobacter sp. Lineage (GTDB taxonomy): Bacteria > Verrucomicrobiota > Verrucomicrobiia > Chthoniobacterales > UBA10450 > Udaeobacter. The sequence goes on along the minus strand of DASXOI010000100.1, from coordinate 1,233 downwards.
CCGCCATATTCAAAGAAATGGTTGCATGATCGAAGAGCCGTATCGTTGGGTGGAAGCCATCGCCAACCGGCGCGAATACATTGAAGGGCAGCTCGCGCCCGGCAGTCCCATCGCGGCACTCGGTTACCGCGAAGGCATTCTGTTTGTCACGCTCGGCCAGACCCGCCAGAAACTTTTCGAGATCTACGATCGCATCGCAATGGGAGGGATTGGGCATCCTGGCGACATCGAGCGATTACGAATGGCCGCGATTGAACTCGCTAGCACTGAAGGCTTCACCCGCTCGGCTGGTGATGTTTCACTGCGGCGGCTCGCGCATTATTCGCTCAGTTCTGTCATGAAAAGTGCCTTCGAGCAGATCTATGGACCGCCGTATCTGGCGCGGATGCTTTTCGCGGAGGTGGGCGCACGCCCCGAGGACGATTTGTTTTTGCGAGTAGAATATGACGGCGAGATTGCGAGCAACGGCGCGACATATGCGCGAGCGCGACAAGATTTCGCCGTGCTCAGCGGCACGCGCCAATCGGTGGAAATGATGGAAGCCTTTCTCAAAGGCGAGCATAAACCAGACGCTAGCTTTGAAACGGCAGTGAACTCGGCGCTCGACGCATGGAGCGTCGGGCACATGTTGTTACAAGCCGGCGAAGCAAAAGAAGTCCCCGCGCGCGACGCAATCGCGCAACATCGCCAGGAACAACTCAACATTGCTGCAATCGAAGCAGCAGTGCTGGAGCGCGATGGCAGCAGGCCAATTCGTTATCGCTCCTTAACAGATAAGGAATTGCGCTCCATCATTTCTCGGTGATTAAATTATGAGGAGAACTCTTCTGACGGGAACTACAAATGAAACGAGCCATCCGGAATGTGCTTGGGATCGCAGGCTTGTTGTTAATGATCGGCTCGCTTGTCTGGATTTCGTTTCATCAAGAGAAGCGCTCGGCGATTCCTAAACAATCAAAGTCAACTCAGCCGCAGACATCCAAACCATTCGCCGTAGTGGTTCTTGATCCAGGCCATGGAGGTAAAGACTCCGGCGCAATGTGTGGCGGAATCATGGAAAAGGATCTGACATTGGACATTGCGCGCCGCGTCGATCGGCTCCTCGACTCCGAAGGTGTCGCCACATTGATGACCCGGGTCGGCGACAGCTATGTCTCACTGGCGGATCGCGCAGCGTTCGGGAATCGGGCGAAAGAAAGCATTTTTATCAGTATTCATTTCAACGAAGACAAC